>CBDTUV010000238.1:0-4829 GCA_965363575.1 uncultured Pseudorhodobacter sp.
AAGCTCTATGCTTTGCCCCGCGATCTGCGCGCGGGTGCCCGCCACGGTGGCGGGCAGCACGTTCATGCCTGGCGAACCGATGAAATAGCCTACGAAAGTATGCGCCGGGCGTTCGAACAATTCCTGCGGAGTACCGATCTGCACCACACGCCCATCATACATCACAACCACCTTATCGGCAAAGGTCAGCGCCTCGGTCTGGTCATGGGTGACGTAGATCATCGTGTGGCCGAACTCGTAGTGCAGGCTTTTCAATTGCGTGCGCAATTCCCATTTCATATGCGGGTCGATCACCGTCAAAGGTTCGTCAAACAACAGCGCATTCACATCTTTACGCACCATGCCGCGCCCAAGACTGATCTTTTGCTTCACATCCGCCGTCAGCCCGCGCGCCTTGCGGTTCAGCATATCCTCCATGCCGATCATCCGCGCAATTTCCTGTACACGCTCGGCGATATAACCCTCATCCCGGCCGCGATTGCGCAGTGGAAAGGCCAGATTTTCCCGCACCGTCATAGTGTCGTAGACGACCGGAAACTGAAACACCTGCGCGATGTTGCGTTCTGCCGTGGGGGCATGGGTCACATCCTTGCCGTCAAACAAGATGCGGCCTTGGCTGGGGTGCAACAGCCCCGAGATGATATTGAGCAACGTAGATTTACCGCACCCGGAAGATCCGAGAAGCGCATAGGCCTCGCCGTCCACCCAATCGTGGTTCAGCTCTTTCAAAGCGTAATCATCTTCGGTCTTTGGCTTGGCCAGATAAGAGTGGGCCAGATTGTCCAGAGTGATCTTTGCCATATCTTATGCCACCTCTGCATAGGGTGCAGCGGAAACCAACGCACCATTTTCGGAAAAGACATAAATATGGGCGGGGTCGAGATAGACTGGCAAGTTTTGCCCCAAGGTCAAGTTGTGGACACCATGCATCAACCCTACCCAACGCGCGCCGTGGTAGTCCAAATGCACAAAAGTTTCAGATCCGGTAATTTCGGTCACGGTCAACCTAGCCTCAAATTCTATCGCCCCAGGCACATGGGGCGTCAGTTCCAGATGATTGGGCCGGAACCCCGCCTTGTAGCGACCATCAGGCAGGGCTGCGATTGCCCCCGTTGCCGGAACCGATTTATCGCTGCCAAACCGCAAAGCGGACCCCGCCTTGACGACATCTAAAAAATTCATCGGCGGGTCAGAAAACACCCGTGCGGTCGTGGCATCGACGGGGCGGCGGTAGACATGCGGCGTCAGGCCAAACTGCGTGACACGCCCTTCCCAAAGGGTGGCGGTATTGCCACCTAGCAAGAGCGCCTCCTCCGGCTCTGTCGTAGCATAGACAAAGATGGACCCGGCTTCCTCGAATATCTTGGGGATTTCGGCGCGCAACTCCTCGCGCAGCTTGTAATCCAGATTGGCCAGCGGCTCATCCAACAACACCAGCCCCGCATCCTTGACCAAAGCACGGGCCAGCGCGCAACGCTGTTGCTGACCGCCGGACAATTCCAGCGGTTTGCGCGCCAAAAACGGGGTCAGCTTCATCAGGTCGGCCGCCTTTTTCACATCGGCATCAATTTCGGCCGCCGATTTGCCCAATAGGCGCATGGGGCTAGCGATATTGTCATAGACGGTCATCGAGGGGTAGTTGATGAACTGTTGATACACCATCGCCACGCGGCGATCCTGGACTCGCATCCCCGTCACATCCGCGCCATTCCAGAATATCCGCCCGGTGTTGGGCACATCCAGCCCGGCCATCAGCCGCATCAGCGAGGTTTTCCCCGAACTCGTCGGCCCCAACAACACATTCATCGTGCCGCTTTGCAATTCTAGATCGGTGGGGTGGATATGGGTCTGCCCCTCTAAAATCTTTGATACGCCTTGCAGTTTCAGCGACATGTTATTCCCCCGCCTTTATCAATGCAGCGTCCTTGCTTTGCATCCACGCGTCCAAGGCCGCGATTTGGCCTGCATCTAGCCGCAGTCCCAGTTTGTTGCGCCGCCAGACCACATCTTCGGCGCGGCGGGCATATTCGCGGGTCATCAACCAACCCACCTCACGCGCGGTCAGGGTTGCGCCAAAATCACGGCCAAGATCGGCGGGGCTTTTGGCATCACCCAAAACCTGGCCCGCTTCGGTGCCATAGGCGCGGATCAGGCGGCCCGCCCAAAAGGCGGTCAGGAACGGATAGGCCTTGCGCAGGCCGGCAATCAGATCCGGCACGCCATCATGCGGGAAATCCCCCCCAGGCAAGGCCACGCCCGCCGTCCATTTCGCAGGCAGGCCGGGAAAATGCACAGCAACCTTATCCAGCGCACTTTCAGCAAGGCGGCGATAGGTGGTGATCTTGCCGCCAAAGATATTCAGGATCGGCGCACCGCCAGTGGCATCCACCTTCAGCGTATAGTCGCGCGTTGCCGCCGTGGCGCTGCTAGCCCCGTCATCATACAGCGGCCGCACACCGGAATAGGTCCAAACCACATCGGCGGCGGCGATATCTTGTTTGAAATACTTGTTGGCAAAATCGATCAGGTAATCGCGCTCTTCATCGGTGCAGACCGGGGCCTTGTCCGGGCTGTCATGTTCGGCATCGGTGGTGCCGATCAGGGTGAAATCCTGCTCATAGGGAATGGCAAAGATGATGCGCCCATCGGTACCCTGAAAGAAGTAGCATTTGTCATGGTCATACAACCGCTTCGTCACAATATGGCTACCACGAACCAGTCGCACACCCTCGGTTGAATTGATGCGCACCTTTTGCTGAATGACATCACCGACCCACGGCCCTGCCGCATTTACCAGCATTTTCGCACGGCGGGTTTCGATTTGGCCGCCCCGCTCCAACGTGATTTCCCACAGACCGTCGACCCGCACGGCGGAAAGCACTTTCGTTCGAACCATAATTTCGGCGCCGCGCGCCTCGGCATCGCGGGCGTTCAAAACGACCAGCCGAGAATCTTCGATCCAACAATCGGAATATTCATAGGCGCGCGTGAAACGATCATCAATTGGCGCGCCCTCGGGTGTTCCGGGCAACGACAAGGTAACGGTGCCCGGCAAAATCTTGCGCCCACCCAGGTGGTCATACATGAACAGCCCCAACCGGATCAGCCAAGCGGGCCTGCGCCCCTTCATCCACGGCATGATAAATCCCAGCAGCTTGGACGTAGGCGTATCGCCTTCGAACCGCATATCCTTATGATAAGGTAGGACAAATCGCATCGGCCAACTAATATGGGGCATCGCGCACAGCAGTGTTTCGCGTTCAATCAACGCCTCACGTACCAGGCGCACTTCCCAATATTCCAAATAGCGCAAGCCACCGTGAAACAGCTTGGTTGAGGCGCTGGAGGTGGCAGAAGCCAAGTCGTTCATTTCGGCCAAGGCCACGGTCAGCCCACGCCCTGCGGCATCCCGCGCAATGCCACACCCATTGATGCCACCGCCGATAATGAACAGATCCGTGACCTGATTTTCAGTAGCTATCGACACCATCAGGCCTCCCCACCAAACGATCGAAAACAGTAACTAAACGAACCATGGCATACGCGTTTTTGCAATGTTTAATTTCGATTTGCCAATAAAACGAACAATGCAAGTGGGAAATTCTCACAACTCATTGCTAGATATGGGTTTTGATGTCGCCTCTACGCTTTGGGTTCCGCAGCGTGCTTTATCTATGAAACTGGAAAATTATCCATCACGAGGCAAAATACTTGCCGATACGAACAAAAAGGAACAGTTTTGCGTTGGAGGAACCGAATCATGTCTCAGACCTTTCGTCAGCCCGACATCCTGGAAATTGTCCGTTCCGAGGGCAAGGTAACCGTCGAAGGCCTAGCAGAGCGCTTTGGCGTGACCGTTCAAACCATCCGGCGCGATTTGACGGAGCTCGCGGATGCGGGCCGCCTTCAGCGGGTCCACGGCGGTGCTATTCAGCCCTCGGGAACCACGAATATTGGTTATGAAGACCGCCGAACCCTAAACCAAGAGATCAAACGAAACATCGCACAGGCCTGTGCAAAACAGATCCCCGATGGGGCATCATTATTCCTAAACATCGGCACCAGCACAGAGGCGGTCGCCCAAGAACTGCTGTCTCGACATCGGCTGTTGGTGGTGACGAATAATATGAATGTAGCGCAAATTCTAGCCGCCAACCCGGACTGCCAAGTCATTGTCACAGGGGGCACGCTGCGTCGCTCGGACGGTGGGTTGGTCGGCAATCTGGCGTCGAAAACCATCCGGCAGTTCAAGTTTGACATTGCCATCATTGGGTGTTCAGCCTTGGACCAAGACGGCGATTTGCTAGACTTTGACTTTCAAGAAGTCGAGGTGAGCCAAGCCATCATCGCGCAATCGCGGCGCTGCTTTCTTGTTGCTGACCATTCCAAATTTCAACGTACAGCCCCGGCTCGCATCGCCTCTCTTGAAGAAATTGACATGTTCTTCACAGATCAACCCTTGGCTCCAGAACTCGAAGCCCGCTGCCGTGAATGGAAGACTGAAGTCATTCGGACAGGGTAACAACTGCACGCCAACCAAAGCTTCATCCGGACTTTGATTGTTCGGATGTAGAAAGCCCGAATGACTGCACGTGAAATTCCCGTGGCCTTCTTTGCTATAGTTCCCATGGGATTTCCTGTGACGGGACAGCCAAGCCATCGATCGCCCGCAAGGATTACCTAGTCTGGTAAGGCGGGTATACCGTTCAGCGCATACTTCCACTGGAGCTTGAAGCCTAAGAAGTAGGTCAAAGACCACTTGAAGCTATATCTAGTGGTGACTATCTACATTGTGCGTAGGCTAACGGCGGGGAACAAGGTTCAAGTTA
>CBDTUV010000239.1:0-4811 GCA_965363575.1 uncultured Pseudorhodobacter sp.
GCCCCATCTGCAATCGCCTGCACAATGGACAGACCCAACCCGCTTCCCCGTGCGCGTGTTGGCCCGCGCTCGAACCGGGCGGTTAACTGTGCCAAGGCTGCGGGGGCTATCGGTGGGCCATCATTTATCACACGCAAAGTGCCATCCCCGGTCACGTATAGCTTGACTGCGGTATCACCGTTGCCGTGGCGCAGCGCGTTTTCAACAAGGTTTCGAACCACGATCGCAAACGCGTCCGGGTCAAGGTCTGACAGCACCGGGCCTGACGGAAGCGTGCTTTGAATGCGCGCTGCTCCCGCCGCCCTGTTGAAATCCGCCAGCACCATATCCAGCACGGGCCGCAAGTCTGACACAGCATCACCGCGCAAACGCCCTCCCTCGGCCCGCGCCAGTTGCATAAGCTTCTCGGAAAGCCGTGTTAACCGCTTAAGCGCGACCTCGATCTCTGCCGCCCGCAAGGCTGCATCGGGGTCGGCTGTTTCAGCCATCAACCGTTGGGTCTGCGCCAAGGCTGCGGCCACAGGCGTGCGCAATTCATGTGCCGCATTTGCGGTAAAGCTGCGCTCGGCCTCAAGGGTGCGGCCAAGGCGGTCCAGCACATCGTTGATGGCTTGTGCCACCGGCTTGATTTCATCGGGAAGACTGTCATCGTCAACCGCCGACAAATTCCGCGCACTTCGATTTGCAACCGCAGTGCTGAAGTGCCGCACAGGCCCAAGGCTGCGTTGCACGATCCAAAACACACCGAACAACCCAAACGGAATGACGAATATCAGCGGCAAGGCAAGCCCAACCAAAACCTCATGGGCCACCTCGGCACGGTGGCTCAACGGCTCGGCAACGGCAATGGTGATCGACCCTTGCAAGGCTGCATCATAGTAAAGCCGATGGGTCGCTGTCTGGCGGAACCCCATTTTTTCAAACGCCGGAAAATTTGCATCGTCAGCCTCATGTGACCGCAACAGGACGCGACCCTGATCATCGCGCACGATGTAGGTAAAGAACTCTTCATGTTCGCGCAGGGTGGCGATACGCTGGCTGACACCCTCTTCCTCGCGGCTGATAATATCCAAAACCACCAACGGCAGAATGCGTTGCGCGGTTTCTTCCAGCGTGGAATCAAACACCTCGTTCATTTCGCTCCGCAACAGTGTCGCGGTCGCCCAGGCCGTGACCAACCAAAGCAACGTCAATCCAATCCCAAGCGTCAACGCAAGCCGCCCTTGCAAAGAGCTTGGCATCCTCATGCCGCACCCAACCGATAACCAAGGCCACGCACCGTTTCGATCCGTTCATGCCCCAGCTTTTTACGCAACCGGCTGACATGCACTTCAATCGTGTTGCTCTCAATTTCGGTATCAAAGGAATAAAGCCGCTCTTCCAACTGTGCTTTGGACAAAAGCTGCCCCGGCCGCTGCACAAAGCCCTCAAACAATACCCATTCGCGGGCGGTAAGGGCTATGGGCTTGCCACCCCGAATGACAGACCGCGCTGCAAGATCAATCTCCAGATCGCCCAGCGTAATCAGCGGATTGGGGTTGCCCGCATATCGCCGCGCCACCGCACCAAGCCGCGCCGAAAGTTCGAACAGATCGAACGGCTTGACCATGTAATCATCCGCCCCCGCATTCAGCCCTTCTATACGGTCGCTGATTTGGTCCATCGCGGTCAGGATGATTACAGGCGTCACATCGCCCCGCTTGCGCAGCGCACGCAAGAACGGCTGCCCCCGCCCATCAGGCAACATCAGGTCAAGCAGGATTAGATCATAGGCCGCGACATCCAGATAGTCTCTGGCGCTGTCCAGCCGCACGGCCCAGTCAATAGAATGCCCGTCAGCGACAATCTGGTCGCGCACCGCCGCACCCAACACCGTGTCATCCTCAATCAGCAGCACACGCATATCTGTCTTTTCCTGTTCCGTTTGTAGCTCTTGTATCACTAACAAAGCTGACGCGCACCTGAAGCCATAACCCGTGGCCCTTCAGGTAGGCGTCAGGTCGGTGGGTGATAAAGCACCATCAACGCAAGCTTCAGGAGATGGAACAATGAAAAACTATCTGATGGCAACGACCCTACTGATTGGCCTTGGGGCCGCAGGTGCCGCCCTTGCCGATGACGATGATTGCCGCGTGCCAATGGCCAATTGGCAACCACGCGAAGCGGTGCAAAAAATGGCCACATCCCAAGGCTGGACCGTGCGCCGCATCAAAACAGACGATGGCTGCTATGAAATCAAGGGCCGCGATGCGACGGGCCGAGAGATAGAGGTAAAGGTCGATCCTGCCACGCTCGCTATTGTCGAGTTTGAATATGACGATGATGACAACGATGACAGAGACGATGACAATCGTGGGCGCAACAAAACCGCCCCAGCCGGATCAATGACGCCACCCGCGAACGGCTTGTTCACCCCCGGCACAGCGCCCATCGTCAAGCAATAATCGAAGGTCAAAGATCGCACCCAGACTTCCTGGGTGCGGCCATGCGCGGTGATGCCCGTCCCATCGAAACGCGCCTGACTTTGGGCGGCGTCTTGCGAACCGTTCGTCCTGTTGGTTCGCCAACTGCCCCGTCGCGACCCCCAGCGCGGCGGGGTCTTTTCTGACCAAAACTGATTTCTGGCCAGACCTGACGCCAAGCTGAAGTGATTTTCCGTTTACCGTCAGGACCACATCAGCCGGCTCCGGCATACCAGTCTCGAAACAAGCAAAAATGGAGATTTCGATGAAAACCCTGCTATCCGCCCTTGCGCTAACCACCGCCCTGACCGTTCCCGCGCTGGCAATTGCCAAACCGGTCACTCTGACCACCAACATGACCCAATATGGTGGTGATGGCGCATATCTCGCGCTTTATGTCACCGATGCTAACGGCGCCTATATGGGCAGCCTCTGGATGGCAGGCGACAAGGCCAAATACTACGAGCATCTGAGCGACTGGTATCGTGCAACCGGCGGCAACTCCGCCGAAATCAACGGCATCACAGGTGCAAGTGTTGGTGCCGGACGGCAGCTAAAAATCACGCTTGATCTGGCGGATGCGCTATTCGATGCAGGCTACGCGCTGCATATCGACGCCTCGGTTGAAGATATGCGCGACAGCCCGTCCGAAGTGGTTGTGCCCCTGACCACAACGGGCGCAGGCAAACCGGTTACCGGTCGCCGCTACATCCGTGATTTCACCTACGACATGTAAGCCACCCAAAGGAGCCTTGCCATGCTGCGTGCCCTGCACAAATTCCCCGGCCTGATCGCGGCTCTGCTGATTGTCGTGATGACACTCAGCGGCGCGGTATTAAGCGTTCTTCCCGCACTAGAGGCTGTGCAGGCCCCCGCACAATCCGACCCGACTTTGACGGTGGCCACTCTGGCCGATCGCGTCGTGCTCACCTACCCCGGCGTTGAACAAATCCGCCGCGCACCGTCCGGGCAGATCACGGCGTTCTATTTTGACGCGGGGCAACCCGGTGCGGTGGTCATTGACCCCGCGACAGGTGTTGGCGTGGCAGCTTACGAACCCTCGGCCTTTCAACGCTGGATGACCAAACTGCACCGTTCGCTGTTTCTAGGCGACGCAGGGCGGCTAACCGCAGCGGCGGGGGCGGCATCACTTCTGGTACTGTCAATTTCGGGTCTGATGCTGACTGCGCGGCGGGTCGGGGGCTGGCGGCGCTTCTTTACGCGTTTGCGTGGGCCGTTGATGGGGCGCTTGCATGTCGAAGTTGCACGGCTGACCGTTATCGGCCTTCTGCTATCCTCCGTCACCGCGCTGTTCATGACGGCCAGCACTTTTGACCTCCTCCCACAAGACAGTACCCCGGCGTTTCCTAGCCAAGTAAGCGGTCAAACTGGTGCCATCCCTGGCACCATGCGTTTGCTACGCGACACGCCGTTGGACACCCTGCGCGAATTGACCTTTCCCTATCCGACCGACCCCACCGATGTGTTCATGCTCAAGACAAATACGGGTGAGGGATATCTTGATCAAGGAACAGGCACGATTTTGGTCTGGGCCGATGCAAGCCCATGGCAGCGGTTCAATGAGACGATCTATATGCTGCACACCGGGCAGGGTATGGCTTGGTTGGGGCTGGTCCTTGGGCTGATGGCCCTTGGTGCGCCGTTCATGGCCGCAACGGGCGTGATTCTCTGGGTGCAAATCCGCCGTGCGCGACCCCGTATCAAAGCCAATGTATCTGCGGGACAGGCCGATACAGTCCTCCTGGTCGGTAGCGAAGGTGGCAGCACATGGGGCTTTGCCGCAACCCTGCATGATGCAATGACACAAGCAGGCCACAAGGTTCACGCCGCCCCGATGTCGCAATTCGCGCCGCACCGGTACAGCCGCGCCCAACGCATGATTGTGCTGGCGGCCACCTACGGCGAGGGCACAGCGCCCGCCTCGGCCAAAGGGTTTCTTGATCGGCTGGCGGCTTTGCCAAACGCCCCCGACATCCCACTGGCGGTGCTCGGGTTCGGCGACAGAACGTTTCCCGCGTTCTGCGCCTATGCCGCCGATGTAACCCGCATGGCCGAGGCCAAAGGCTGGACGCAACTGCTGCCGATGGCCACGATTGACCGCCAATCGCCGCAAGAGTTCGCCCGCTGGGGGCGTGATCTGGGCGATGCGATTGGCCAGCCATTGGCCCTATCGCACAGCCCCGCGATCCCGCAAAGCCACGCGCTGACCCTAATCTCGCGTCGTGAATATGGTGCCGAAATGCAAACCCCCGCCGCAATTCTGCGCTTTGCCATCCCCAAGGCACGGCTTTGGGCGCGGCTTACAGGGCGGGCTTTGGGCCGATTTTC
>CBDTUV010000240.1:0-4802 GCA_965363575.1 uncultured Pseudorhodobacter sp.
GCCCGCCCTTCGGTGGTTTTGCGGGCCAAATGCGGGTCGGCGATTTGGCCACGCACGATAGACACCAGATCGGCCTGCCCCGAGGCGATGATGCTTTCCGCGTTTTCGGGCGTGCGGACATGCGCCTCGGATGTGATTTTTGCGTGTTTTACGGCGGCTTTCAGGTGCTCGGTCACCGGCGCTGTCAGCTTTTCGGGGAACAGGAAAGTCGGCATTAATCGTTCAAAATCCAAGTACCCACCATGGCCGCAGGTGACATAATCAACATCGCCGCCCGCATCATGCAGGGCCACAATCTCACACAGGTTTTCAGTGGAAAGGGTGACATCATAACTATCAGACGTGGACACCGCGAGGCCGATGATGAAATCATCGCCGCAGGTGTGCCGGATGCCTTGGATAATGCGCCGCGACAAACGGGTCCGGTTTTCAACACTTCCACCCCATTGATCGGTACGGGTGTTGGACCAAGGCGTCCAAAACTGATCCAGCAAAGAATGATAGGCGGCCCAAACTTCGACCCCTTGAAACCCTGCCTTTTGGCAGCGCTGGGCCGCGGCGATATGGGCCGCGATCAGCTCTTCAATCTCGGCCTCGGTCACAGAATGGGAGCCATCGCTGTCGTGATAACTCGGGTGGCCCGAAGGCGACCAATGCGGCGCAAAAGACAGATCAGAATCGCCGTGCGCGCCAATGTGATAAAGCTGCTGCAAGATCACAGCACCGGCATCGCGCACGGGTTCGGTGATGGCGCGAAAATGCGGGATAACCGCGTCGCTGGAATGGCGGAAGTTTCCGCGTGTCAGCACCCCTGTGGGGTGAACCGGCATAGGTTCCGCCACAATCATCGCCGCACCGCCCTTTGCCCGCTCCAAAAGATAGGCCCCGAATTGCGCATCCGGCAGCCCGTCTTTGGCCATGTTGGCCGTATGGGCGCCAAACACGATGCGGTTGCGCAAAGTTTGGCCCCGCAAAGTGAGTGGCGAAAGCAGGCGAGGGTGTTGGGTCATGGCAGCCTCCGGTTTTGCTGACAGCCTAAACCCGGTATCGCCGAGGGCGTGAGCCAAGCACGCGACAGATAGATGTCAAAACGCGCCACTTTCGGAAAGAAGGTGCCATCGGGGTGGGCATCGAACCCACCCCGATGGCTTGGGCGTGTCCGACAGGTGGTTTTCGGCTTTTTGGTTCTGTGCTTTGCGGCAAATACGGAGCCTCCGGCGGGGATATTTAAAAACAGAAAAAGTGCTAAAAGTGTTTCTTACTTTTTCTGTTTTTAAATATCCCCGCCGGAGGCAGCAACCTTTCCAGAAGATCAATCACCCCAAGGCGGTACGCGTCAGCGCCCTTGAAGGGGGCTCGATGCCCGCTTCAAGGGCCCCTTCCTTTAGCCCGCGTCAGAATCCCAGCCTGAAATGGCCTTGGCTTCCAAGAATTCCTCAAGCCCCCAATGTCCGCCTTCGCGTGCGCGGCCCGAGGCTTTGACGCCGCCAAAGGGTGCGCCGGCCCCGCGGCTTTTGCCGTTCATCTCAACCATCCCGGACTGCAGGCGACGTGCCAAGCGGTTGCGGCGGGCGCCGTCGGACGATTGGACATAATTGGTCAGCCCGTAAGGCGTGTCATTGGCGATGCGTACAGCGTCTTCTTCTGTATCAAATGGGATGATCGACAGCACAGGGCCAAAGATTTCTTCACGTTCAATGGTCATTCCAGGTTTTACATCGGCAAACACCGTTGGCCGCACATAGAACCCTTTGTTCATCCCATCGGGCAAGCCCGGTCCGCCAGCCACCAGCCGCGCCCCTTCGTCAATGCCCTTTTGGATATAGCCTTGGATCTGGTCCCACTGGCGGCGATTCACCACGGGGCCGATATGGTTGCCTTCCTCGGACGCGGGGCCAACCTTAATATTGTTGGCAACTTCAGCCGCAATTTCCACCGCTTTGTCATAGATGCCGCGTTCCACCAACATCCGGCTGGGCGCGTTACACGACTGACCAGAGTTGTTCATCATGTGCAGCACGCCGCGCTTGACTGCTTTTTCATCAGCATCGGCAAAGATCAGATTGGCACCCTTGCCACCCAGTTCCAGCGTTACCCGTTTCAACGTCTCCGCCGCTGCGACCGAAATGGCGCGGCCTGCGCGGGTGGACCCGGTAAAAGAAATCATCACTACATCCGGGTGGCTGGACAATTGGCTGCCAACGCCCATCCCATCGCCGTTCACCAGGTTGAACACGCCCGCAGGCACGCCCGCATCATGGCAAAACTCGGCAAACAGCATCGACGAAAGCGGGCTTTCCTCGGACGGTTTCAGCACGCAGGTACAGCCCGCCAGCAGCGCCGGAATGGCCTTGAGCGTGACTTGGTTCATCGGCCAGTTCCACGGCGTGATCAGGCCAACCACGCCGATCGGTTCCATCGCGATCCGGTCATTCGGGGCGTGGGGGCCAAGTGGGCGGATCCATTCCATTTCGTCAAACGCGGTCAGAAAATTCTCAAGGTGCCACGGCAAGCACGGCGCTTGATCATCGCGTGACATTGAAATCGGCGCACCCATTTCAATGCTGATCGCTTGGGCCATTTCCTCAGCCCGCGCATTATACTGTGCCAAAATGCCTGCAACGATGCGGCGGCGTTCCGCGGGGGGCGTGACCGACCATGTTTCAAACGCGGTTTTCGCGGCGGCCACGGCGGCGTTGGTATCTGCCTCGGACCCAAGCGAGATGACGGCGCAGACCTCCTCATTCGAAGGGTTGATCACATCACAATCACGCGGCACGGTAGGGGCTGTCCACTGGCCGTTGATGTAAAATTTGCGTTTGTCGAGCATAAGAGCCTCCACTGTTTGCTTTGCCGTACCGTGGCACCGGAACGACCGACCTGCAAGGCCCGTGCGATTGGGAAAATCGTTTGCTACTGGTTAAAGCTTGGGAAGGCGGTTTTCATTTTCTGCCATTATGTCGCAGCGGGGGTGCAAGCATGCCAACCTTCGCATATGTAGAGTGCAACCCAACCAAACAGGAGACTCCTATGTCCGTACGGATCAACGACATCGCCCCCGATTTTACCGCCGACAGCACGGCAGGTCAGATCAAGTTTCACGACTGGATTGGCGACAGCTATGCCATCATCTTCAGCCACCCGCGCGATTTTACGCCTGTTTGCACCACGGAATTCGGCGCGGTCGCACAGCTTGCCCCGGAATTCGCTGCGCGCAATACCAAGGTGATGGGCGTCTCGGTTGATTCGGTGCAAGAGCATGTGAAATGGAAAAACGACATCGCCGCCTTTGCCGGTGCGCCTGCCGATTTCCCGATTATCGACGATACCTCGCTGACCGTGTCCAAAGCGTTCGACATGCTGCCCGCCGATTACTACCTGCCCGGCGCAGACCGCACCCCCGCCAACACTGCCACCGTGCGCAGCGTCTATATCATCGGGCCGGATAAAAAAGTGCGTCTGACCATGACCTACCCAATGTCCGTGGGTCGTAACTTTGCCGAGATTCTGCGCGCATTGGATGCGGTGCAGGCCACCGACAACGCGCCGATCGCCACCCCCGCCAACTGGATGCCGGGCGAGGATGTGATCGTTTCCATGTCGCTGGATGACAAAGCTGCCGAGGCGAAATTTGGCAAGCTGGACATCAAGCTGCCCTACCTGCGCTTTGCCAAAGCGCCGAAGTAAGCAGCGTCAGAGAATTACAAAGGGTCCCCATCTTGGGGGCCTTTATCCGAACTGTCGAAGCCGCCCTGAAACGCAGCATTGCACCGCATTGCGAGAGCGTTTTCCTGCACCCAAGGCGTTACCCGCGTCAATAACAGCCCGAGTGGTCCTCGCCAGCGCCGGCCAGATAGATCACTGACGGTGTGGACCCATAGCCGCAAACGAATACGTTCACCATGAATGGTTGGCCGTTGCGCGCCATGAGGGCGAGGCTGCCGCGATCATTTCCACCCGCAGTGACCATTTGGGGAATGCGGCTGCGTAGCGCACGATTTGCAAAGACCGGGTCGAATTCATCCTGCGTATGACGAATGCCAAACCGGTGGACGTTGGCGCGGTCTTGCTGAAGCACACCTCCCAGCGTCCTGACCGGCTGACCGGTGGAAGAGCGCATATCTTCGGGACCGATATAGGCGAAATAATAGGCCAACTGGTTCCATTCCTGCGCAAGCAAGGGTGAAGACAGCGATGCGAAAACAATTGAAAAGGCAAAACGTAAAAGCATTTGAACCTCCAATGGGCAGTTTGATTAAGGGGTCTGGTGACTGAAAGTGAACTCAAACCGTCTGATGCCATGTGAATAGGCCAGAGTATGCGGACAGCTTGAAAATGTGGCAATGATTCGGGGCTGTACTGCGGCAGCTTGCGGACCAAGCGCGCCTTGGTCAAAACCGGCCGACAACTTGCTCTTTCCTTTCACGCCGAATCCGCCTATAGCCCAGCGGTCCCGCCTGTGCGCGGGGCATCAAGGGCCTTGCTGGACGACATCCCGGCACGCGCCGTCACATTCAACTATGGAGAACCCGATGTCGATTACGCCAGAACTGAAAGCCCAACTGATTAAAGAATATGCCACCAAAGAAGGTGATACCGGTTCGCCCGAAGTACAGGTTGCTATCCTGACTTCGCGCATCGCGACCCTGACCGAGCATTTCAAAGGCCACAAAAAAGACAACCACTCGCGTCGTGGTTTGTTGATGATGGTGGCCTTGCGCCGCAAGCTGCTGGACTACACCAAGTCCAAAAGCGAAGAGCGTTACCAGTCGCTGATCACCCGCTTGGGCATCCGCCGCTAA
>CBDTUV010000241.1:0-4786 GCA_965363575.1 uncultured Pseudorhodobacter sp.
GCTTTGCCTATCCGGAAATGATGGTTTCGGTGGTTGCCAACCACCTTGCTGGCACCCCCGATCGTGGGCGCGATCTGTTTGACGCCTACCTGCCGTTGGCGCGGTTTGAACAGCAACCGGGGCTGGGATTGGCCATTCGCAAACATATTTTGGCCAAACGCGGCGTGATTGCCCATGCCACGCAGCGGCGGCCGGGGGCAGCCCTTAGCACCGCCGGCGTGGCCGAGGTAGAACTGTTGATGACGCGGCTAGAGCGGCGTTTGGCAGAGTTGGGGTAGGGGGGGCCAGCCCCTATCCGCCTTGCATCGCCCATGGCCCGTGGTGGCCCGCGCCGCCGTCCATATCATCAGTGCGGGCAAAGCCGTGCGCGCCAAAGAAATCGCGCTGTGCCTGGATCATATTGGCCGTGGATCGCCCGGTCCGCATGATGTCAAACCATGCCAAACCTGCCGCAAGGGCGGGAACAGGCAAGCCATTCAGCGCGGCATGGGCGACCACTTTGCGCAGGGCCATATGGGTGTTTTTCAGGTGATCGGCAAAGAACGGGGCCAGCATCAGGTTGCGGCTTGGATCATCCTCAAGCGCCGTTGCCATATCGTTCAGCATGGATGACCGGATGATGCAGCCTTCGCGCCAAACCTTGGCGATTTCGGGCAAGGGCAGGGACCAACCAAACTCAGCCGATGCGGCGGTGATCAGCGCAAAGCCTTGCGCATAGCACAGGATTTTGCCCGCGATCATCGCTTGTTCCAACTCTTGTACCGTCAGCGCATTTGCGGGCAGGATTTGCGGGGCGGCACCGAATGCGGCCTCACCCTTGATCCGTTCTTCTAGCCGAGCCGAGGTGTTGCGAGCCATCACTGCCGCCTCTATCACCGGGATGGGCGCGGATAGGTGCTGCGCCTCTATCACCGTCCAGCGGCCCGTGCCTTTTTGGCCCGCGCGGTCCAGAATAATATCAACAATGGGTTGGCCGGATTTGGCATCTGTTACAGCGGTGACGGCGGCCGAAATCTCTATCAAATAGGATTGCAGGGGACCTGCGTTCCAGCCTTTCAGCACTGCCGAGATGGCGGGCGCGGGCATCGACATGCCATCGCGCATAACACCGTAAACCTCGGCGATCATTTGCATATCTGCGTATTCGATACCGTTGTGAACAGCTTTGACAAAATGGCCGGCCCCCGCCTCACCCATCAAGGTGGCGCAAGGGGTGCCTTCGTATTTCGCGGAAATCGCCTCTAGGATAGGCTGAACCCGAGCCCAATCTTCGGGCTTGCCGCCGCCCATGATCGATGGGCCGTGGCGCGCGCCTTCTTCGCCGCCCGACACGCCGATGCCCAAAAAGCGGGGGCCACCTTTGGCAGCATTTTCTGCGCGGCGGTTGGTGTCACGGAAATTGGCATTGCCCGCGTCGATGATCATATCACCCTCGGCCAACAATGGCGTAAGGGCGGCGATTTGTTCATCCACCGCTTGGCCTGCTGGCACCATCAAAATGATCGCGCGCGGGGGCTTCAAGGCCGCCACAAGGTCGGCCAGCGTTTCGGTCGGCGTGATCTTGGGGGCCAGATCGCCTGCGTTTTTGGCAAAACGGTGCGTCACCTCGGTCGTGCGGTTCCAAACGGCGATGTCAAAGCCCTTTTCCGCGATATTCAAGGCAAGCATTGCCCCCATGGTGCCAAGGCCGATCAGGCCGATATCGGATTGGGTCATCGGCATAGTCCTTTGGATAGGGTTGGGATTGCATTGGGAAAGGTCATTGTGATTCCCCTTTCGTGCTGATTGGGTGGCAAGGCGGGGTGCCATTGGCGGCGCCATGCACGAGGAGATGGATATGAGCTTTACCGAAGAGACACGCGCGCTGACGGATGCGGCGATTTTGACACTGTTGGATGCAGGCTGCGCCAAAGCTGCTGAGATGGGCCAGCCGCAATGCTTGGTGATTGTCGACGCGTCGGGCGTGGATCTGGGCGTTATGCGGATGCGCGGGGCCAAATATCTGTCGCTGAAATCGGCGCGGGCCAAGGCGCAAACTGCTGCCAGCACTGGCGCACAAAGCGCCAAGATCCCCGAAGGCGTGCGCGTGGCGATTGGTCAGGCCACGGGCGGTGCCATGACCGGATTGGCCGGCGGGTTGCCCATTCGCATGGCAGGCACTCTGGTTGGCGGTATTGGTGTGGGGTCTGGCAGCGGTGCGCAGGACATTGAGGTCGCAGAGGCGATGCTGGCCGCGATTGGGGCTGACCCGGCCTGAGGATGCGGTAAAGAGCCGATACTTCAAAACGCTATCTGCGCCTTCATCGCACTGCTGCGGTCTGACGCAATGGTAAACGCCTCAACCGCGCGGTTCAGCGGAAGGGTGTGGGTGATCAGTGGTTTCACATCGATCAGGCCCTTTTGCATCAGGCCCACCCCGGTCGCGAATTCGGAATGAAAGCGGAAAGAACCGCGCAGATCCAGTTCTTTGGCCGTGATCGCCATCATCGGTAAGGCCATGTCGCCGCCAAGGCCAAGCTGCATGATCACGCCGCGCGGGCGCATCGCCATGATCCCTGCGCTCAGGGCCGGGGCGGCACCTGAACATTCAAACAGCACGTCGAAATAGCCTTTGTTGGCATTGTACTCGGCCAGCGCCTCAGGCTCTTTGGCCATGTTGATCGTGCGGTCGGCGCCCACGGTTTTGGCCAAGGCCAGCGTGAAATCGGACAGGTCCGTCGCCACAATCTCGGCCGCACCCGCGCGCCGTGCCGCCAAGATCGACAGCGCGCCAATTGGCCCGCAACCCGTGACCAACACCCGCTTGCCCAGCATATCGCCTGCGCGCCGCGTGGCGTGAAGGGTAACGGCAAGCGGTTCGGCCATCGCCGCCTCGCCGGCGCTTAGCCCATCGGCAGGAACGCATTGGCTGGCCATGGCCACCAAATCTTGGCGAAACGCGCCTTGGATATGCGGAAAAGGCATCGCAGACCCGTAAAACCGCATGTTTAGACACTGATTGTGCAACCCTTCGGTGCAATAGCGGCAGTGGCCACAGGGCCGTGAGGGCGACACCGCCACCAACTGCCCAATCTGCAAGCCATCCACCCCAAGGCCCAGTTCGGTAACATAGGCCGACACTTCATGCCCCAAAATCATCGGTTCGCGCAGACGGATCGCGCCAAAGCCACCGTGGTTGTAGTAATGCAAATCCGATCCGCACACCCCACCTGTGGCCAGCCGCAAACGCACCTCACCCGCGCCGGGGGCGTCAGTCGCTACGTCCTCAATCCGGAGGTCATGGGCGGCGTGAATGACAATCGCTTTGCTTGCTGTAGACATTTTTTATCTTTCTGAATGGCGCTGGCGTAAATTTGGTATACCATAATTTTAAACAACGGAATGGTCAAAGTTTTCGGGCGTGGTCAGACCTTGCCAAAGTGAATAAGAACGGGCCCAAGTAGATTAGAAAAGGAAAACGGATGGAGATGTTTAGTCTTGTGGGTAAGCGCGCGCTGATCACCGGGTCATCGCAAGGTATCGGCTTTGCGCTGGCCCGCGGGCTGGTGGCGGCTGGGGCTGAGGTGGTGCTGAACGGGCGTGATGCGACCAAGCTGGCAGCGGCAGCGGCGCAGATTAAAGGCGCCAAAACGCTGGCCTTTGACGCGACTGACCACGATGGCGTGCGCGCAGCCGTTGATGGGTTTGAGGCCGATGTCGGCCCGATTGATATTTTGGTGAACAACGCCGGCATGCAGCACCGCACCGCACTCGAGGATTTCCCCGCCGACGCGTTTGAACGCCTGTTGCAAACCAATATCGCCAGTGTGTTTCATGTGGGCCAAGCCGTGGCGCGGCATATGATTGCGCGCAAAGCGGGCAAGATCATCAATATCGCCAGCGTGCAGACTGCGCTCGCCCGGCCCGGGATTGCGCCTTATACCGCGACCAAAGGGGCTGTTGGCAACTTGACCAAAGGCATGGCCACCGATTGGGCGAAACATGGTCTGCAATGCAATGCGATTGCGCCCGGCTACTTTGATACGCCGCTAAATGCGGCCTTGGTCGCGGATAAGGATTTCAGCGCTTGGCTGGAAAAGCGCACTCCCGCAGGTCGTTGGGGCAATGTTGAAGAATTGGTAGGCGCTTGTGTCTTCCTCTCGTCGGCTGCGTCCAGCTTTGTTAATGGGCATATCCTATATGTAGATGGGGGCATCACGGCATCCCTGTGAAACCGAGTTTAGGCCAAAATAGAGACGATTTTTCCGCACCGCCCCCACCAGCCCGCTTTGTGCTGATGGGGGTTGCGGGCTGTGGCAAATCCTCGGTCGGTGCAGCGCTCGCCCCGGCCCTTGGCGCGGTTTATATTGATGGGGATGATCTGCACTCTCCCGAAAACATCGCCAAGATGAGCCTAGGCACGCCGTTGACCGATGCGGACCGCTGGCCATGGCTGGATGCGGTGGGGAAGGCGCTTGCGGCCCCCGGTACGATCGTGGGCTGTTCGGCTTTGCGCCGCGCCTACCGCGAACGGATCCTGCAGGCCGCAGCGGCCCCCGTTTGGTTTATCCATCTGATGGGCAGCCGGGCCTTGATCGCAGAACGCATGGCGGCGCGGCCCAACCATTTTATGCCCACCACCTTGCTCGACAGTCAGTTCGCGACCTTGGAGCCGCCCGGAGCAGATGAGCCTGCAATTGCCGTTGATATTGACCAACCGATGCCAGCGTTGGTGGCCGATATAATGGCAAAACTCGCCCAAATCAGGCTCTAACACCGCCCAATTTCATCTTGGCCCAAATACCTA
>CBDTUV010000242.1:0-4781 GCA_965363575.1 uncultured Pseudorhodobacter sp.
GTAAAAGTTCATAATAACTGCGAATATCTCAACCAGTGTAAGCAAGTATAGTCACTTGACTTCGTTTGCCATTGACCTGCGTCAATGCTCGGCTGCAAGCACAGTCAAAGAGCAGTAGAGAGTATGGGGAATGACCCACTTCCGTTGGTACAAGGTCGTGCCAAAAACCCTCCTTTTTAGCACACGCCTAAACCACCCTCATAGACGCTGCCACAAACCCCGTTCAAAACCCAACCAGTTGTTAAAGGTTTTTGCCTCGCCTACGACAGCAGTCATTTGCGCAAAATCCCGCATCAGCTTCAAAAGGTGTTTGGGGGCCAAACGGCTTGTAGCTTTTAGCAGCCTGGCTTTGACGTGGTCGCAAAACTTGAATCGCGAACAGGGCCGCCAAGCCTGTCTCTCTTGCCCGCTACTCCCTGCCGCTCACGCCCCCCTTACCGCAAACTTGTCAGCAATCCCAAGCTCGGCTCACCCGTTACCGCCATGCCTCGGCTGGCTTGAAAACCCGATATTGCCGCGCGGGTTTTGGGGCCGATCACGCCATCGCTGCCTTCGGTATCAAAGCCTTTGGCGGTCAGCAGGCGCTGCATTTCCTGACGGTCGGCGATGCGCATGCCGGCGGCGTCGGGCGGGAAATTGCCACGGATGGCGGGGCGGCCAAGGATGCGGTCGGACAGATGGCCCACGCCGATCACATAGCTTTCGGAATTGTTATAGCGGGTGATGGCCGTAAAGTTGCGGAAGGTCATGAAGGCCGGACCGCCGGTGCCTTCGGGGATGATGATCGAGGCGGCACCGTGGTTTGGCACGGTGTTTCCATCCATATCGCGCACGCCCATCGCGGCCCAATCGGCGGGGCTGCGGCTGGAGTTGCGGCCGGCAAGCCCTGCGTTAAAGCCTGCAGGCAGCCGCACTTCGACGCCCCAAGGCTGGCCTTTGGTCCAGCCGGATTTCGCGAGATACGCGGCGGTGGAGGCAAGCGAATCCGACGGATCATCGGACCAGATGTCGCGCTTGCCATCGCCGGTGAAATCGACGGCAAAGAGTTCGTAAGAGGTCGGGATAAACTGGGTGTGGCCCATGGCACCAGCCCAAGAGCCGGTCATCCGGTCAGCGGTGACATCACCGTTTTGCAGGATTTTCAACGCGGCAATCAGTTGCTTTTCGAAAAACGCACCGCGCCGACCTTCATAGGCCAAGGTGGCCACGGCGGAAATGACCGGAATATCGCCGCGCCGCTCGCCGAAAAAGCTTTCCAAGCCCCAGACGGCGGCGACGACATTGCCTTCGACCCCGTAGCGGCGTTCAATCGCGTCAAGCGTGGCGCGCTGGCGGGCATAGGCGGCGCGACCCTTGGAGACGCGTTCATCGCTGGCGGCGATGGCGAGGTAATCTTGCAAGCTGCGCTTAAATTCGGTTTGGTTGCGGTCACGCTCTATCACCTCGGGCAGGAAGCCCACGTTGCGGAAAGCGGCGTTCATGGTGCCTTGATCAACGCTGGTGGTACGGGCGCGAAAGCCTGCGACCCAAGCGTCAAAGCCTGCGTTCGGGGCGGGCAGGTAACGGGTTTGGGCGTTTGCGGGGCTGGCCCCCATGCGCGCGCCACCGCCGACACAGCCGGACAAAAGGGTGGCGCCAAGACCGATTAGCGCTGTTCGTTTGGTGACCTGCATTTGGGCTGCTCCTCATAAAACACGGTGGGCATTCGCCCTTGGCGTGAAGGGTAGCGTATTTTGGCAAGGGGGGGAAGGTAGGGTTAGAAGCGATCGGTGAAAGCTTGCCACACCAGGCGGCCCCGGCGGGAAAATTCTGAAAGCTGCAATTGGCCGTCACCCACGCGGGCGGGATCATGGGCGGCCATGGCCAGCAAGGATTGGGTTTGCCAGCCGGACAGCAAGGCCGGGCGCGCAGCAGGGTCGATATGCGATGTGCGCGCCGTGGCAAGCTGGGCAAGGCCGCGCCTCGCAAGGGTTGCGATGCCTTGGTCGCGGCCATCCAGCAGCGGGATACGGCCGCGTTCGACCAAATTCGGCACGGCCTGAAGGAAGGCGGCAAGCCCTGTGGCCCAGCCAAATGCGCGCAAGGCCGGTTCAGATGCGGCCCCTGCCCCCAAGGCCTTGCCCGACAGCCACATCAACCCGCCTGCGGTGTCCATCAGATAGTCGTCAAAGGCGGTTTGATCGGTGAAGGCGTCGGAATAAATGTCCCAGCGCCGCGCCTCTACCATGCGGTCGAGGGTGTTAAGCGGCAAGGATTTGTGGGTCATCAGGGTTGCGAGGGGTTGCATCACCTCATGCGCGCGGATGGTGCCGTTTTCCGCATCTTGCAGCGCGTCACGCCACCATTGCAGGCGCATTTCGGCGATCATCGGTTCTTTGGTCACCCAAGGCGCGCGGGCGATTTCGAGGTTGAAGGCGTAGAGCGTGGCCAAGGCAGTGCGTGCATTGGGGGGGGCTGCCAAAAGGGCTGCAAAGCGGGTGGGGTCGCCGCGTTCGATTTGGGGGAAAAAGGAAGGGGTCATGTGGGGCGCACCAGCGTGAGTTGATAGCCAAATTCGGCGTGGTGTGCGCGCCAAGTGGCGATTTCGGCCGCATGTTGCGACAGGGTTTGTGCCAAGGCGGGCGCAGCACCCGGTTGCAGGGTTTTGAGGCGGTGTTCCAAGGGGGTGTAATACGCCTCCCACGCGGCGTTGGACAACTGACGCGTGCCCAAAACGGTGTAGCCAGCGGCGGCCACGCGGGCATGGATGCCTGCAGCGTCAGTCATGGCGGGGTAGTCAGCCCAAGCTTTGGTTGCAACAGCCGATCGGGTTGGTGTGAACCAGCACGGTTCGGAAAACGCCACCGCGCCGCCGGGTTTCAGGGATTTGCGCCAAGCGCTTAGCGCCTCGGTGATGCCAAGGAAATACACGGCGCCGGCGCACCAGATCAGATCATAAGCGTTCATGATCCGCGCCATATCGGCCTGTAAAACCATCACGCGGGGATCATCGCGCCAAGCCGCGCGGGCGCTGGCGACAAAATGTGGGGTTTTATCAAGGGCTGTCACATGGCCATTGGGGGCGGCCTGCAACAAGGCCGCGATATCGGCACCGGGGCCGCAGGCGATATCGGCAATCTCGGCATCATCCCGCAGCCCGGCCAGCGCCGTGGCCCAAGCGACATCTGCCGCCTCGCCCGGACCTTCGCGGGGCAAATCGCGGTGCAGGGTGAAAAACGCCTCTTGGGTCATTGCCGCTTGCTCCACTCTTTACGCCTTACCATCGCGGATCAGTTTCCACGTCACCGCGTCTAGCAGCGCCTCAAAGCTGGCATCGACAATGTTGGCGCTGACCCCAACGGTTGACCAACGGCGGCCCTGCGCATCCTCGCTGTCAATGATCACGCGGGTCACAGCCTCGGTGCCGCCTTGGGTGATGCGAACCTTGAAATCAACCAGATGCATGTCGTCGATGCAGGCCTGAAATGGCCCCAGATCCTTGGCCAGCGCCTTCCACAGCGCGTTCACCGGGCCACGGTCGGTGCCGCTGGCATCCATGCTCTCGCTGACCGACAGCATCTTTTGGTCGCCGATTTTGACCACCACCACCGCCTCGGACAAGGTGATCATCTGGTCACGCTTGTTCTTGCGGCGTTCAACCGTCACGCGGTAGCGCTTTACCTCAAAGAACTGTGGGCAAAGCCCCAGCGCACGGCGCGCAAGCAACTCAAAACTCGCCTGCGCACCGTCATAGGCATAGCCTTGATCCTCACGCAGCTTGATATCATCCAAGATGCCTGCAAGGCGCGGGTCTTTGGCGTCAACCTCTATGCCAGCTGCGGCCAGACGAGCGCGCAGGTTGGATTGACCTGCTTGGTTTGACATCGGGATAACGCGCGCATTGCCGACCAGATCGGGGGCGACATGCTCATAAGTCGTGGGGTCTTTGAGGATGGCGCTGGCATGCAGCCCGGCCTTATGCGCAAAGGCCGAGGCACCGACATAAGGGCTCGCGCGGTTCGGCACACGGTTCAAAATATCATCCAGCATCCGGCTGGTGCGCAAAATTCCCGCCAACGCGGCCGGGGTTACGCCCGTTTCAAAGCGGCTTGCATAGGGGTCTTTCAACAGCAACGTCGGGATCAGCGTCACCAGATTGGCATTGCCGCACCGCTCGCCCAAACCGTTCAGCGTGCCTTGGATTTGCCGCGCACCGGCATCGACAGCGGCCAGCGAACAGGCCACAGCATTGCCCGTATCATCATGGCAATGGATGGCGATATGATCGCCGGGAATGCCCGATGCAATCACCTTAGCCGTGATGCGGCCCACATCGGCAGGCAAGCTGCCGCCATTGGTATCACACAGCACAATCCAGCGCGCGCCTGCATCATAGGCCGCGCGCAAGCACGACAGCGCATAGTCGGGATTGGCGCGGTAGCCGTCAAAGAAATGCTCGGCATCAAACAATGCCTCGCGCCCTTTGGCGATGATATGCTTGAAAGACGCGGCAATCGCCTCGCGGTTTTCTTCCAATGTGACACCTAGGGCGGTGGTCACATGAAACTCATGCGTCTTGCCGACCAGACACACGGCGGGGGTATCCGCATCAAGCACGGCGGCCAGAACATCATCGTTTTCGGCTGACCGCCCGACCCGTTTGGTCATGCCAAAGGCGGTCATCGTCGCGCGGGTTTGCGGACGGTCGGCGAAAAATTCGGAATCCGTGGGGTTTGCGCCGGGCCAACCGCCTTCGATATGGTCAACGCCCAAAGCATCCAAAGCATGGGCGATCTGGATTT
>CBDTUV010000243.1:0-4765 GCA_965363575.1 uncultured Pseudorhodobacter sp.
TGGCATCAATTCGATATGGGTAAAGCCCATGTCGGTGACGTAAGTGATAAGCTGATCGGCAAGCTCGGTATAGCTGAGCATCCGGTCGCCCGGCGCGCGTTTCCATGAGGCGAGGTGGACCTCATAAACCGAGATGGGGGCATCGGTGTTTTGGGCCGTGCTGCGGGTTTTCATCCATTTGGCATCGGTCCACGTAGGGTTGCGCAGGTCGCGCACAACGGATGCATTGGCGGGCGGATGTTCCGAGCCAAAACCGACCGGATCGGATTTCAGCGGCATCACCGCGCCGTCCGTGCTGCGCAGTTCAAACTTATAGGCGGTGCCTTCGGTCAGATCAGGGATGAAAATTTCCCAAACGCCGGTTGGGCCACGGCGGCGCATCGGCGCACGGCGGCCATCCCAAACGTTGAAATCCCCAACGACCGAGACGCGCTGGGCGTTCGGGGCCCAGACGGCGAAATGCACGCCGCTGCTGCCTTCATGGGTGATCAGATGGGCACCGAGCACCTTCCACAGACGTTTATGCGTGCCTTCGCCCAAAAGATATTCATCCATTTCGCCCAAGACCGGGCCAAAGCGGAAGGGATCGTCAAAGGTCCATTCAGCACCGCTGCCTGTAGCATGCAGGCGGTAGGCGGATTTTTCGGGCAGATCAGCGGTGAAAAAGCCGGGGACATCCTTGAACGGGGTGGCCTTGATCTTGGTGTCGGTCAGGACGGTCAGGGTTTCTGCGCCCGGAACAAAGGCGCGCAGCTGCCAGCCTTTGCCTTTTGCGTGCAACCCAAGCACTGAAAACGGGTCGCCATGCGTGCCTTGCGCTACGGCGCGGGCCGTGTGGATCGCAAGCGGTGCGGTGTCCTTTGGCATAATTCCCCCCTTATAGGGCCGGTGTGACCGACCATATATCTGCCATATAGCCACGGATTGTTCGGTCGGACGAGAAAAATCCGGACCGGGCGGTGTTTAGGGCGGCCATGCGCAGCCAATGATCGCGGTTGGCATAGGCCGTGTCGACCTGCGCCTGTGCGCCAAGATAGGCGTCAAAATCTGCGGCCACGAGGAAATAGTCGTGATGCCAGACGC
The DNA here is from genome assembly GCA_965363575.1 of uncultured Pseudorhodobacter sp. Taxonomy (GTDB): domain Bacteria; phylum Pseudomonadota; class Alphaproteobacteria; order Rhodobacterales; family Rhodobacteraceae; genus Pseudorhodobacter. Next base: position 1,084 of record CBDTUV010000243.1, read on the forward strand.
GGTGAACCAGATCATGGTAGCGGTCGGTTTGATCGGGGGAAAACTGACCATCGGCAATGCCTTGCAGAACGGCTTGCAAGACGGGGCTTGCCTCTATCGCCAAGCGGGCGTGGTCGGGGTTTTCGCGGCGGGTGACAACTTCGGCGGCGGTCAGGCCAAAGAGGAAGAAGTTGTCCGCGCCGACCTGTTCCAGAATTTCGACATTGGCACCGTCAAGCGTGCCGATGGTCGGCGCGCCGTTCATCATGAATTTCATGTTACCGGTGCCAGATGCCTCTTTGCCGGCGGTTGAGATTTGTTCCGAAAGGTCAGACGCCGGGATCAGGCGTTCGGCCATGGAGACATTGTAATTGGCAGGATAGACAACTTTCAGACGGTCGCCCACGTCGGGGTCTGCATTAACTGTGGCCGCCACATCGTTGATAAGGTGTATGATTTCCTTGGCAACGAAATAGCCGGGTGCTGCCTTGCCGCCAAAGATTTTGACGCGTGGCACCCATGGGGCATTGGGGTTGGCCTTGATCGCCTGATAGCGCGCGATGGTTTCCAAGATGTTCAAAAGCTGGCGTTTGTATTCGTGGATGCGTTTAATTTGCACGTCAAAGATCGCATCGGGGTTGACCTTGACCCCGCAATCCGCGGCCAGCCAATCGGTCAGGGCCGCTTTGTTCTGACGCTTGGCCGCGTCGAAACTTGCGCGGAAACCGGCATCTTCGACATGGGGTTCCAGTTCCTTTAGGCGGTCGAGGTTATCTTCCCACCCTGCCCCGATGGTATCGGTGATCAGGCCTGCCAGCGGTCGGTTGGCCATGCGCAGCCAGCGCCGAGGGGTGACGCCGTTGGTTTGGTTGATGATGCGGCCGGGGTGGAGTTTGTTAAGCTCCGGAAACAGGTTTTGTTTGACCAATTCGGAATGCAGCGCCGAGACGCCATTGACCCGGTGCGCGGTGATAAAGGCCAATTCGCCCATCCGCACCTCGTGGTGTTTGACGATGCCAACGTAATGCGGGCGGTTTGGGTGGGCGCGGCGGTGGGCGCTGTCGATCTGTTCGACAATTTGCATGTGGCGCGGCAGGACGGTGCCAAAGGTGAATGTCGACCATTTTTCAAGCGCTTCGGGCAATAGGGTGTGGTTGGTGTAGCCAAGGCAAGCTTGGGTGGTTTTCAGCGCCTCGTCAAACTCTAGCCCGTGTTGATCGACCAGCAGGCGGATCAGTTCGGGGCCGGCGATGGCGGGGTGGGTGTCGTTCATCTGGATGGCGGCGTGTAGGGGCAGCGCGCGGACATCAAGACCTGCGGCGGTATGGCGGCGCAAGATGTCTTGGAGAGCGGCGGAGGTCAGGAAAAACTCCTGCTTCAAGCGCAGTTCCTTGCCTTGATAGGTCGTGTCATCGGGGTAAAGCACGCGTGACAGGGTGCGGGCCAATGCCTCAGGCTCGGCGGCGGCGGCGTAATCGCCCCGGTTAAAGCGTTCAAGGTCAAATTGGGTGGTGGCTTTGGCCCCCCAAAGGCGCAAGGTATTGGCCCATTTGCCCTGCCACCCGACGACCGGCATATCATAGGCCGTGGCAAAGACGGTTTCGTCGGGAACCCAAAGATTGCCGTCCATCTCTCCCTTGAACGGAATGGTATAGGCTGCTTCGGGGCGGGCAAATTCCCATGGGTTGGCTTGCTGTAGCCAATCCTCGGGGGTTTCGACCTGAATGCCGCCCTCAAAACGCTGGCGAAACAACCCGTGTTCATAGCGGATACCATAGCCATAGGCGGGGCAGCCAAGGGTGGCCATGCTTTCCATAAAGCAGGCGGCCAGACGTCCCAGACCACCATTGCCAAGGGCTGCATCAGGTTCATCCTCGATCAGCGCGCGGTAGTCCTGGCCAAAGCCGGCCATGGTGCTGCGCGCCTCTTCATCAAGGCCCAAATTCATGGCGGCATCTTCCAGAATGCGGCCAATCAGGAATTCCATCGACAGGTAATAAACCCGCTTTTGCTGTTCGGCCCAGGTGCGGCGGGTTGACGCGAACCACGGGCCAACCACACGATCCCGAATGGCAAAAGACAAAGCCATGCGCCAATCATAGCGGCTGGCGTGATCGGCGTCTTTGCCAAGTGTAAAGGTCAGGTGACGCAGCACATCATCGCCCAAAGCGCCTTGCTTGGCGGAGGGGGCTGCGGCCTGAAGCGGTTTTAGCGGCGTGTTCACAATAGATATCCTGCGAGTTGGGTGGCCCTGCCCTGTGGGCAGTCGCGTGTTGCTATGCAGTTTGGGCAAGCGACCGAAGATCGGCAAGTGCCCATTGCGAAAGCGGCGGCATGGCGTTGGGGTCTGTTTAATGATAGCGCTAACAAAGTCAAGCCATGCAGCAATTTTAGGCCGTTTACGGCAATAAATATGATGCAGATCAAGTCGTAGATGATCGATTGGCCCTAGCAATAAAGGCTGGGGACATGGGAGAATACGCATGAGACTGACAATTCGGACCAATCTTGCGCTGCGCACATTGATTTTTTGTGCCGTCAACAATGGGTGCACTGTGCGCAAGGCCGAGATTGCCGAAGCCTGCAATGCATCCGAAAACCATTTGGCGCAGGTGATCCACAAATTGGCGCAGGCTGGCTATGTCACCACTGTGCGCGGGCGGACGGGTGGGTTGCGAATGCGACGTGACCCGACAAGCTTGCGGGTCGGCGAGGTGGTGCGCCACTTTGAAAGTTGTGTTGCGTTAACCGAATGTATGGAGGCTGATAGCGGGTCTTGCCCTTTGACCGCGAATTGCGTGCTGAAAGATGTGTTTTCGGGCGCGCTGGAGGCGTTTTACGGCGCACTTGATAAGTGGACCCTTGCCGATTTGGTTGACAACAACGCAGGCCTGACCAAGTTGCTGAAAGTGGCCTGAGGTAAACATATGTTGCGGCTTTGTCGCAAACTGGGCTGAAACCCGCCGAGGTTCGGCAGCTTTTGCGTGGGCAAAGGGTGGTGCGCTGCAACACCCCCTTGTGAACACCCAAAGGCATGGCTAAATCGCCGTAATCTTGCCATATTGCTGGATCCTAGTTGTCAGCAACGGACCTTAAAATTTTAGTGAACTGGCTGTTGCAAGGCAGCCCTCGCAACCGGAACAAAGAAAATGACGCAATCACCCGTCCCGCAGCAACAAGGCAGCACCCCTGCCCCAACGACCCAGCAACAAGGCCAAGTGCCTGCGACAGGCCAACAGCAAGGCCAGACCGTATTTCGCGATTGGGCTGCAATTTAAGCCTTGATAGATCGGGGTCTGGCGTGATTGCTTGATCGGGCCGTTGTTGGCACCGATTGGACCTGAGCCTTGACGACAGATCCCCTTCCTATTTCGACACTCCCCAACATGGGGCCTGCCACGGAGGCGGCCTTTGCCAAAGCAGGCATTCATTCGGCCCAAGAGCTGCGCGCGCTGGGGGCGGATGAGGGCTATGCGCGGTTGTTGCAATCGGGGGCGGCGCCGCATTTCATTTTCTATTATGTGATCGTGATGGGCTTGCAAGGGCGGCCCTGGAATGATTGCAAAGGTGCGGAAAAGGCGGCTTTGCGAGTGCGGTTTGATGCGCTGAAGGCGCAGCACGCATCCCCTGCGCGCAGTGAATTAGAGACCGCGCTGAATTTTCTGGGCGTGGTTGCGCGCAAACAGCCCTAACCTGCCACGGC
>CBDTUV010000244.1:0-4724 GCA_965363575.1 uncultured Pseudorhodobacter sp.
AATGCAGGCATCACGCGGGATAATTTGTTCATGCGCATGTCGGATGAGGAATGGGCATCGGTGTTGGAGGTGAACCTAACCTCTACCTTCCGTTTGTGCCGCGGGGTTTTGCGCGGGATGATGAAGGCGCGCTGGGGGCGAATTATCAACATCACAAGCATCGTGGGGGCTACGGGCAATCCGGGGCAGGCGAATTATGCCGCGAGCAAGGCGGGGATGGTGGGGATGTCGAAATCCTTGGCCTATGAGGTGGCAAGCCGGGGTATTACGGTCAATTGCGTCGCACCCGGGTTTATTGCCACAGCCATGACCGAAAACCTGACCGACGACCAGAAGGGCAAGATTTTGACCCAAGTGCCTGCGGGTCGGATGGGTGAGGCCAGTGAGATTGCGGCGGCCTGTTTGTATCTTGCAAGCCCAGAGGCCGGCTATGTGACCGGGGCCACGCTGCATGTGAATGGTGGCATGGCGATGCTGTAGGGGCGTGTTTGGCGCGAAGGCGCCGGGGGCCTTGGGAAAAACAGGCTGATTTCAGTCGCCCCCTTGCGCATGAGTGTTGAAACAGCCTAAATCTGACCAACCGAAAGCGTTTGCCAATGCCAAAGACTGTGCTATAGGCGGCGCTGACAAGGCCAAAGCGCAAGACGTGTTTTGGTTTCCCGGTGGTTTCCGGGATGAGCCGCTCGTATGAGCATAAGAAAAGATCGGGGACCCTTTGTCCCGTCACTGCATGAGGAATGAACATGAGCGACATCGCTGACCGCGTAAAGAAGATCGTCGTCGAGCATCTGGGCGTCGAAGAAGACAAGGTAATTGAAAATGCCTCGTTTATTGACGATCTGGGCGCGGACAGCCTTGATACCGTTGAACTGGTCATGGCGTTTGAAGAAGAGTTTGGGATTGAGATTCCAGATGACGCTGCAGAAACCATTCAGACCTTTGGCGATGCTTGCAAGTTCATCACGGGCGCTGTTTGATCAGCTAGGGCTGATCGGGCGAGGTCTTTGACCGCCTGACATGTGAATTGACTGGAACGGCACCCCTTTTGTGGGTGCCGTTTTTGTTTGTGCGGGGCAGGGGCGCGCCCCGTGCAAGTGAACCCTGCGCGGGGGCCTGCCGGACAGGGCTATATTTGGCGAAACACTGCCTTTGGCGCGTGGATATCCGTGAGCTTATGTTGCGCCACGCGGACTTGCCGTGTATCTGTGCCCGCAGTTTGAATGGAATTCACGGGGGGGCGTCGATGCGTCGAGTGGTAGTCACGGGTCTTGGGATGGTAACGCCGCTGGCATGCGGGGTTGAAGAAACCTGGGCACGGCTGATTGCAGGGCAATCGGGGGCAGGGCCGATCACGCGTTTTGACCCTTCGGGCGTTATCACGCAATATGCCTGCGAAATTCCGCTGGGCGATGGCACGGATGGCACGTTCAACCCTGATGATTGGATGGAGCCCAAAGATCGCCGCAAGGTGGATGATTTCATTCTGTATGGCATGACGGCTGCGGTGCAAGCGGTGCGAGATTCGGGCTGGGAGCCTGCCACAGAAGAAGACCGCCACCGCACCGGCGTGATGATCGGGTCGGGCATTGGCGGCTTGTCGTCGATTGCCGAGACGGCGGTTTTGATCAAGGAACGCGGGGCCAAGCGGGTCAGCCCGTTCTTTATTCCCGGCGCGTTGATCAATTTGGTGTCGGGGCAGGTTTCGATTCGCTTTGGCTTTAAGGGGCCGAACCATGCGGTGGTGACGGCCTGTTCGACAGGCGCGCATGCAATTGGCGATGCGGCCCGGATGATTGCCTTTGATGATGCCGATGTGATGGTGGCCGGCGGGGCGGAAAGCCCGATTTCCGAGATTGGCATTGCGGGCTTTAATGCGTGCAAAGCGCTGTCAACCAAGCGCGCCGATGATCCGACCAAGGCCAGCCGCCCCTATGACGCCGACCGCGACGGGTTTGTGATGGGCGAAGGCGCGGGTGTGGTGGTGTTGGAAGAATATGAGCATGCAAAGGCACGCGGTGCCAAGATTTATGCTGAAGTGCTGGGATACGGGCTGTCGGGCGATGCCTATCACATCACGGCGCCGTCCGAGGATGGTGATGGTGGCTATCGCAGCATGGCGATGGCGCTGAAGCGCGCAGGGCTGACGCCTGCTGATATCGACTATATCAACGCGCATGGCACCAGCACGATGGCAGATACGATTGAGTTGGGTGCTGTCGAGCGGTTGATGGGGGATGCGGCGGCGGGGGTGACAATGTCGTCGACCAAATCTGCCATTGGGCATTTGCTGGGGGCTGCGGGCGCGGTTGAGGCGATTTTCTGTATTCTGGCCATTCGTGACCAAGTGGCGCCGCCGACGATCAACCTTGATAACCCTGCGGTGACGCCGAAATTGGACCTTGCGCCGAACGCGGCGCGGCACCGTAAGATTGACGTGGCGCTGTCCAACTCGTTCGGCTTTGGTGGGACCAATGCCAGTTTGATCTTGGGGAAGGTGACCGCATAATGTGGAAGGCGATTGCGTCTAACGCGCTGACATTTTTCATTGTCTTTCTGGTCATCGCTGCCGGGCTGCTGGCCTGGGGACGCGAAGAGTTTTCCGGGCCGGGGCCACTGGTGGACGCGGCCTGTGTCAAGGTGGACCGGGGCGCATCGCTGTCATCGGTTAGCCGGACGCTGGAGACGAGTGGCGTGATTTCGGACGCACGGATTTTCCGCATCGGGGCGGATTATTCGGGGCAAGGGGCCGGGCTGAAGTTTGGCAGCTATTTGGTGCCTGCGGGCGCGTCGATGGCGGATGTTTTGGGTATTGTGACGGCGGGCGGGCAATCGACCTGTGGTCGTGAGGTGAATTTCCGGATCGGGATAGCCTCGGCGGATGTGATTTTGCGTGAGTTGGACCCTGTGTCGAACCGTTATGTCGAGGTGGTGTCGTTTGACCCGACGGTGGATGCGCTGCCGCAAGGCTATGTCGATGCGGTGGATGACAAGGATCTGCGCTACCGCGTGACGCTGGCCGAAGGTGTGACGGCATGGCAGGTGGTGGAAATGCTGCGCCGGGCCGAGTTTATGGATGGCACGATTGCGGCGGTGCCGCCGGAAGGAAGCCTTGCGCCCGACAGCTATGATGTGGTGCGCGGCGGGGACCGGGCGGCGCTGATCGCGTCGATGGCAGAGAAGCAGGTCAATATTTTGGCCGAGCTTTGGGCCGAGCGGGCCGATGATTTGCCCTATGCCAGCGCGGAGGACGCGCTGATCATGGCGTCGATTGTGGAAAAGGAAACCGGGATACCTGAGGAACGCAAGCAGGTTGCCAGTGTGTTTGTGAACCGGTTGCGCAAGGGGATGAAGTTGCAGACCGACCCCACGGTGATTTACGGCGTGACCAATGGCGAGGGCATTTTGGGCCGGGGGTTGCGGCAATCCGAACTGCGCCGTGAGACGCCGTATAACACCTATGTCATTGACGGTTTGCCGCCGACCCCGATTGCCAACCCGGGCCGGTTGAGCATTGAGGCCGCGTTGAACCCTGACGATACGCCGTTTATCTTTTTCGTGGCGGATGGGTCTGGCGGCCATGCCTTTGCCGTGACGCTGGAAGAGCATAACGCCAATGTGGTGAAATGGCGTGAGATCGAGGCGCAGCAAGGCAAGACCGAAGAGGGTGGCGTTCAGGGGAATTGAGCGAAACCTTAACGGTTTATGAAGGCAGCGCGCAGTTAAGCCGCTGATATAGAACGATAATTAGCTTGACTTACCGCGCGGTCTGCGGTACCTATTCAGGCATGCTAGAAGACGTGGGCAAGCGGCGTGGGGGTAACCCCAGCGCCGCTTTTTCATGTCGCTCGTACGGGCAGCGAGAGAGGCATGGCAAACGACCTATGACAATCAATTTCCAAGGGGCAGAGGGGCAGGCAGCAGAATTGCTGGCGGCCACAGAAAATATGTACCGCGATGCAGGCGTAGAGCTGGCGCGGGCGGTGAAGGCGGCCAAATCGGGCGTGCCAAGTGATGCCAAAGCGGCATTGCAAGCGGTGCGTGACTTGAAGGCGGCCTTTCAACTGGCAATGGAAGAAGGGAATAAAATTGAAAGACTCCGCAAAGAGACAACGGCCGCTATTGGGGGCGACATCCTCGATCTTGACGCCGCACGGGATGAAATCGGGCGCAGGCTGGCTCGCCTCCGCACTGCCGGAGGGGGTGACTGAGTTTTTGGCAGGGCTAAGCGACAATGCGCTGTTGTCCTTGCCTTGGATGTTTGAGTTCTGGGCCTTGCCGCATCAGCTGCCGCCTGAAGGCGCGTGGAAAAGCTGGGTGATTATGGGGGGGCGCGGGGCAGGCAAAACCCGCGCCGGGGCAGAATGGGTGCGCGCGCAGGTCGAAGGGGCGCGGCCTTGTGATGGGGGCCGCGCGCGCTGCGTGGCGCTGGTGGGCGAAACGGTGGACCAAGTGCGCGATGTGATGGTGTTTGGGGAAAGCGGGATCTTGGCTTGCTCGCCCCCCGACCGGCGCCCGAAATGGGAGGCGGGGCGCGAGCGGTTGGTGTGGGACAACGGGGCCGAAGCGCGGGTCTATTCGGCCAGCAACCCCGAAAAGCTGCGCGGGCCGCAGTTTGATGCGGCCTGGGTCGATGAGCTGGCGAAATGGCCCAATGCGCAGAACACGTGGGACATGCTGCAATTTGCGCTGCGCTTGGGGGACCATCCGCAGCAGGTGGTCACCAC
>CBDTUV010000245.1:0-4715 GCA_965363575.1 uncultured Pseudorhodobacter sp.
CGCATCGGCACCCCAATTTGCGAAGACAGTTGGTACGCCGATGTCGCCGAAACCCACGCAGAATCGGGGGCTGAGGTTTTGCTGGTCCCCAATGGTTCCCCCTATTACCGCGACAAGCTGGCGGTGCGCCAAAACATCATGGTCAGCCGCGTTGTGGAAACCGGACTGCCACTGGTTTATCTGAACATGGTCGGGGGCCAAGATGATCAGGTGTTTGATGGCGCGTCCTTTGTGCTGAACCCCGGTGGCAAATTGGCGGTCCAGATGCCCGCGTTTGAAACTGCAATCACCCATGTCGATTTTGTCAAAACCCCAGACGGCTGGCGTGCCGAACAAGGCGAACGGGTAAAACAGCCCGACGCGTGGGAGGCGGATTATCACGCGATGGTGCTGTCTTTGCGCGATTATCTGGGAAAGACAGGTTTCAAGAAGGTGCTGCTTGGCATGTCGGGTGGCATAGATTCGGCGATTGTCGCCACCATCGCTGCCGATGCGATTGGCCCTGAAAACGTGCGCTGCGTGATGCTGCCGTCGGAATACACCTCACAATCCAGCCTTGATGACGCCAAAGATTGCGCCACCCGTTTGGGTGTAAGCTATGATTTCCTGCCAATCGCCGAAGGTCGCCGCGCCATTACCAACACCCTGGCGCCGTTATTCAAAGGCACCAAGCCCGACCTGACCGAGGAAAACATCCAGTCCCGGCTGCGCGGCCTTTTGCTGATGGCGCTGTCGAATAAATTTGGCGAAATGTTGCTGACCACGGGCAATAAATCCGAAGTCGCCGTCGGCTATTCCACGATCTACGGTGATATGGCGGGCGGCTATAACCCGATCAAAGACCTGTACAAAACCCGCGTGTTTGAAACCTGCCGCTGGCGCAACGCCAATCACCGCGATTGGATGCTGGGCCGCGCGGGTGAGGTGATCCCCCCGCGGATCATCGACAAGCCCCCCTCGGCCGAGCTGCGCCCAGACCAGCGTGATGATGACAGCCTGCCACCCTATCCAGTGCTGGATGCGATACTGGAAGGGCTGATCGACAATGACGTATCGGTCAGTGACCTTGTCGCTGCAGGGTATGACCGCGATACTGTCAAAAAGGTGGAAAATCTGGTCTATCTGTCTGAATACAAACGCTTTCAATCTGCCCCCGGCACCCGCCTGACCCGGCGCGCGTTTTGGTTGGATCGGCGCTATCCGATTGTTAATCGTTGGCGGGATGACAGCTGACGTCACCTTAAATGTCAGACACCGCACATATCGACACCAAGGCCTCGGTATCCGTCCGTCGGCACAACTCGGTCGCGGGGGTCATAACGGCCGCCGAGGCCGCCGCCACACCGTAGCCAAGCGCCTCTGGTTCCGATTGCCCCCGTGACAGCGCCAACACGAATCCCGCGACAAAGCTGTCGCCCGCACCGATCTTGCTTTTGACAGGTACGTCCGCCGCTTTGCAAAACCAGCGGTGCGTAGCGGTCGCCATTACCGACCCATCGGGCCCGCGCGCAATGATCACCCGGTCCGCCGCCCCGCGTCGCACCAAAGCTTGGGCAAAATCGGCGCTGTCGACGCGGTTGGCAAGCGGGGCTTGGGCCAACAGTTCTGCCTCCTCTGCGTCCATCCGTATCGTATCAAGCGCGGCCCCACCACCGGCCGTCACGGCCTGCAACGGCGCGCCGGAAGTGTCGGCAATCAGTCGCACCGCTTGGGGCAGGGCCGCACTTAGCATCGCAATAAAGTCATCAGGAACGCCGGGGGGCTGGCTGCCGCTAACCACAACAAGCCCGCCCGGCCTTGCCGCCGCGGATATGGCCACAATCGCTGTGCTGACAGTCTGGGGCGACCACAGCGGGCCGGGCAAAACAAATCGGTATTGCGCCATGCTGCCGCGTTCGGTGACTGCAAAACTAAGCCGGGTTTCGCCGGGTGCTGCAATTTGTACAGTCGCAACGTTTTCAGTTTGCAAAAGCTGCGCCAATTGTGCGCCGGTCGCCCCCCCAAGTGCGACAAGCGCTGTCGTGTTGCCACCCAAAATGCCAATCGCGCGGCTGATATTTATGCCGCCGCCACCGGGATCAAAACGTGGTATATCGCAGCGTAATTTCGGACCGGCCCGCACAACATCTGTTGCCGTACTCAGGTCAAGCGCGGGGTTCAGTGTGACTGTTAAAATGGCTGCGTGCGCTTTTTCCATCCTGCGGCCCATGACTTGCAAAAAAAACAAGCATGCCAGAACAGCTTGGGCCAAGCAACTCTGCCCAAAGCATGAGGCCCGCTGCATGCGGGCCTCATATTGGAACCTTAGCCCATCATCATCTGATAACTGGCCGGCACATATTGAAACCCGCTATCGCGCGTCTCAACATAGCCCAAAGCTGGAAAAGGCATGTGATAGCCGATAAATGGCGTGCGATCTGCCGCCAACATGCCCAACACCTTGCGACGCGATGCAGCCGCCATCGCCTTGTCCATGTCAAAGCGCACTTCCCAATCAGGATGGGCCAGCGACCAGACATAGTGATTGGCCAAGTCGGCAATCAGCATCAGGTTCGCACCGTCGCTTTCCAGCATATAGCCCATATGGCCGGGTGTATGGCCCGCAGCAGTCATCGCCGTGATGCCGCCCGTCACCGCGCCGCCATCGTCCAAAAAGCTGATCTTGTCGTTCAGTGGGCGGACGTTTTTGTCAAAGCCTTCGTTCGCGGCCCCCATCCAATGGTTATGCTCAACCGCGCCGGTCACATAGCGTGCATTGGCAAATGTGGGGGTGGTTTCAGTCATCAAGCCACCGATGTGGTCGCCGTGCATGTGGGTCAGAACAACGGTATCAATCTGGTCTGGCCTATACCCTGCCGCCCCAAGTGCCGCGGTGATGCCGCCTGCATTCAGCCCGGTATCAAACAAAACCAGTTCTGACCCCGTGTTGACCACGGTTGGCGTGAAAAAGAATTGCGCCTTGTCGATGGGCAAAAAGGCCGCTTCGGACACAGCGGCAAATTCGGCAGGGTCTGCGTTCAGGCCAAAAATCTCGGTTGGATTTTCCACGGTGCGGGTGCCTGCCAAAAGCGATGTCACCTCAAACCCGCCCAGTTTGATGCGGTTGAATTGCGGGACGGATGCCCCTTTCATCTCGGCGCCGGCATGCGCCATGCTTGCGATTGCAGGGGCAAAAGGCAGTGCTGCTGCGCCCAAAAGCGCGTGGCGGCGGGAAATGTAGGGCGTCTTCATGGGTGCTCTCTTGTTTATGGGTTGGAAAAAGATAGCGCAGCTTGAAACCCTGTCCAGCCCTGCGCGCCGATATGGACAATTGTAACCCCATGTGACAGATCAGCGGTGATCAGGAGAGCTCTCATATGACCACGCGTCCCACCATCACCCGTTTTGCCCCATCGCCTACCGGATTTATCCATGTCGGCAATCTTCGCACCGCCTTGATGAACTGGATGATTGCCCGCAAGTCGGGTGGCACGTTTATCTTGCGTTTGGATGACACCGATCAGGAACGCTCCAAGCAAGAATATGCGGATGGGCTGATGGAAGATCTGGAGTGGCTGGGCCTGACCTGGGACCGCGTGGAAAAGCAATCCTTGCGGATAGAGCGTTACCGCGAGGCGGCGGAAGAGCTGAAAACCGCAGGCCGGTTTTATGAGTGTTTTGAAAGCCCGACCGATCTGGATTTGAAGCGCAAGAAATTGCTGAACATGCACAAACCGCCGGTTTATGACCGGGCGTCCTTGCATTTGTCGGCGGCGGAAAAAGACAAGCTGCGCGAAACGGATCTGGGCTACTGGCGGTTCATGCTGGATCTGGAACGGATTGAGTGGCCGGATGGGATTTTGGGGCCAGTATCGATTGATGCGGCCTCGGTGTCGGATCCGGTGCTTATTCGCGGTGATGGGCAGGTTCTGTATACCTTTGCCTCGTCTGTCGATGACATTGATATGGGCGTGACCTTTATCGTGCGCGGCGCGGATCATGTGACCAATACGGCGACCCAAATTCAGATCATGAAGGCGATGGGGGGCACCCCGCCGAATTTCGCGCACCATTCTTTGCTGACCGGCCCGCAGGGTGAGGCGCTGTCGAAACGGCTGGGAACCTTGTCTTTGCGGGATTTGCGCGCCCAAGGGGTGGAGCCGCTGGCTTTGCTGTCTTTGATGGCGCGGTTGGGGTCCTCAAAGCCGATTGAACTGGCGGGCAGCCATCAGGAATTGATGGACGGCTTTGATATCGGCAGCTTTGGGTCGGCGCCCACAAAGTTCGACAAGGACGACCTGTTCCCCTTGACCCGCGCCTATGTTCAAGGCCTGCCGTTTGATGCGGTGGCCGGGCGGGTCGCGGACTTGGGTGTGCCGGAAGAGTTGCGAGAAGGATTTTGGCGCGTGGCAAAAGGGAACGTCACGGTTCTGAATGAACTCGAAGGCTGGTGGCATTTGTTCCGCGATGGGGCCGAGCCTTTGATTGACGAAGAAGACCGCGAATTTGTGGCGCAGGCCATCGCGATGCTGCCTGAAATGCCGTTTGGACCCGAAACCTGGAAAGACTGGACCGGGGCGGTAAAAGAGGCCACGGGGCGCAAAGGAAAAGGGCTTTTCATGCCGCTTCGCAAGGCCTTGACGGGGCAGGAACATGGGCCGGAAATGACCGATGTGATGCCTTTGCTTCAGGTGGTGCGGGCCAAAGGCTGACCGAATTTCGCGCGCGATTGGGGG
>CBDTUV010000246.1:0-4697 GCA_965363575.1 uncultured Pseudorhodobacter sp.
CGAAACGGCGCAGGCCAACGCCGCGCGGGTCCATCACGATCAGCTTGCCACCGCGTTTGGTGAACTGCTTGAAAAAGGTCGCGGCAACGGGGTGGTTTTCAACCGGGTTCGCGCCGATAACGATTGCCACATCAGAGTTTTCGATCTGGTTGAAGGTGGCCGTGACCGCCGCCGAGCCGACGTTTTCCATCAATGCTGCCACAGATGAGGCGTGGCACAGGCGGGTGCAGTGATCGACGTTGTTATGGGCAAAGCCTTGGCGGATCAGCTTTTGGAAAAGATAGGCTTCTTCGTTCGAGCATTTGGCCGAACCAAAGCCTGCAATCGCGCGGCCGCCATCGCTGTCGCGCAGTTTTGCCATGCCGCCTGCCGCGAAATCCAGCGCCTCATCCCATGTCGCCTCACGGAAATGGGTGAGCAGATTGCCGGGGTCGACGTTCAGGCCCTTGGGCATGTTCGGCTTGCGGATCAAGGGTTTGGTCAAACGGTGCGGGTGGTGGATATAGTCATAGCCGAAACGACCTTTGACACACAGGCGGCCTTCGTTGGCGGGGCCATTGATGCCGTCGACATATTTGACCTTACCGTCTTTGACCTTGAGCGACACTTGGCAGCCAACGCCGCAGAACGGGCAGATGGATTTGACCTCAGTGTCGAAATCCTTGCTGTCGCCGCGCTGTTGGTCATCCAAAACCGTGGCAGGCATCAATGCGCCCGTTGGGCAGGCTTGCACACATTCACCGCAGGCGACACAGGTACTGTCGCCCATCGGGTCGGCCATATCAAAGGTGGGATAGCTGTCTTGGCCACGGCCCGACATGCCGATCACGTCATTCACCTGCACTTCACGGCAGGCGCGTACGCACAACCCGCAAGAAATGCAGGCATCAAGGTTGACGCGCATGGCGACATGGCTGTCGTCCAGCAATGGGATGCGGGTCGATTCCAGTTTCGGCAGACGGGTGCCGGTGGCCCCGGTGGCCGCGATCATATCAACCATATGGGACGAGGCATCATGCTTGGTTTCGGACAGATCCGTCACCAGCATTTCAACGACCATCTTGCGGGCCGCCAGCGCGCGGGCGGATTGGGTGTGGACGACCATCCCCTCCACAGGTTCGCGGATGCAAGATGCGGCAAGGACACGTTCGCCTTCAACCTCGACCACGCACGCGCGGCAGTTGCCATCGGGGCGGTAACCGGGACTTGGTTTGTGGCACAGGTGCGGGATGATCAGGCCGCGACCATTTGCGACCTCCCAGATCGACTGGCCGGGTTCGGCGGTGACGTCGCGGCCATCAAGTGTGAATTTCACCGACATCAGATTTCCTCCGCGAAATGTTTCATCACCAGCTTGATGGGGTTGGGGGCGGCTTGGCCGAGGCCGCAGATCGACGCGTCAACCATGACATCCGACAGCTCGGTCAGCAGCGCTTGGTCCCATGTGTCGGCCTGCATCAGCTTGACCGCTTTTTCGCAGCCAACGCGGCATGGGGTGCATTGGCCACAAGATTCGGCTTCAAAGAATTTTAGCATGTTGAGGGCGGCATCGCGGGCGCGGTCCTTGTGGCCCAAGACCACAACGGCGGCGGAACCGATGAAGGTGCCATGCGGTTGCAGCGTGTCAAAATCGAGCGGGATATCGTGCAGCGATGCTGGCAGCAGGCCCGAAGACGGCCCGCCGGGTTGGTACGCCTTGAACGTATGGCCCGCCGCCATGCCACCCGCCGCGGCGATGACATCGGTGATGGTCGAGCCAGCGGGGAGCAGATACATACCGGGGTTTTGGACGCGGCCCGAAACGGAATAAGAGCGCAGGCCGGTGCGGCCATTATGGGTGGTATCGCTTAGAATCTCTGGGCCTTCGCGCACAATCCGCGCCACCCATTTCAGGGTTTCGACGTTATGGACAAGGGTGGGGCGGTCAAAGATGCCGACCTGCGCCACGAACGGCGGGCGATGCCGGGGCATGCCGCGCTTGCCCTCAATGCTTTCGATCATCGCGGATTCTTCGCCGCAGATATAGGCGCCTGCACCGCGGCGCAGGTCGATATAGCCGGGTTCAACGATGCCAGCGGATTCGAGTTCGGCGATTTCATGGGCGAGGATGTGCAGGACGGCTGGGTATTCGTCGCGCATGTAGATAAAGCATTTTTCCGCCTCGACCGCCCAAGCGGCGATCAGCATCCCTTCAAGGAACAGATGCGGCGTGCGTTCAAGGTAGTGGCGGTCTTTGAACGTGCCCGGCTCACCTTCATCACCGTTCACAGCCAAATAGCGCGGGCCAGCGTTGGCACGGACAAAGCCCCATTTCTTACCCGATGGAAAGCCCGCACCGCCAAGACCGCGCAGGCCGGACGCCATGACCATGTCTTGCACAGCCTCCCATTTGCCATCTTTGCGCAACTGGGTCAGGGCCTTGTATCCGCCTGCATGGGTGTAAGCGGCAAAGCCCTCGTATAGCGGGATAACGGGGTGGAAATTACCAGCCGTGATCGCGGCGTCCACCTTGGCAGGGGTCGCGTGATCGATGTGCAGATGGCCGATTTCAAGCGTTGGCCCGGTATCGCAGCGGCCCATGCAAGGGGCGCGCAAGACGCGAACCTTTGCCGGGTCGTGACCCTTGGTCAGCGCGTCAAACAGCGCCTCGGACCCGGCGAGTTCGCACGACAGGCTGTCGCAGACGCGGATGGTCAGGTCGGGGGGGCTGGCCTCACCTTCGCGCACGGGGTCGAAATGGGCGTAAAAGGTTGCGACCTCCCACACCTCGGCCATGGACAGGCGCATTTCTTCGGCCAAGGCGCGCAGATGGGCGGCGGAAAGCTGGCCGTAGGCGTCCTGGATCAGGTGCAGAAATTCGATCAGCAAATCACGGCGGCGGGGGCGGTCCCCCAGCAGGGTTTTGACCTGATCCCATGCGGCATCTTCCAACTGGCGGCCTTTGGTGCCACGGCGGCCTTTGCCCTTGCCCGATTTCCAGATGCCGTCTTGCTGATCGAGTGCCATTGGCCAATTCCTTTGCGTCGGGTGGTTCGGATGTCTCGCACGCGTCTAGCGCGGGGGCGGGGGTTGGTCGATAGGGTTGTTCCGTGGTTTGATAGATTTTATCTATCAAAAGACTGCGTCTTGAAAGCTAAGTTCTGTCATAGCAGCGTGCAAATCAATGGACAGGGGGCGGCATTTCACCTAAGGAAAGCGGCATGGATTGGGATGATGAATTAGATGCGCAGGGGCTGCTTTGCCCGCTGCCGGTGCTGAAAGCGCGAAAGCGTTTGAAAGCCATGCAACCGGATGCGGTTTTGCGGGTCTTGGCGACCGATCCGGCGGCGGTGATTGATATCCCGCATTTTTGCCACGAGTCGGGGCATGTGTTGATAGGGTCAGGCGATATTGGGCCTGCGCAGTACTATTTGATCCGGCGCTTTTAGGTATTTTTGCCAAGATGAAATGTGGTCAGGTTAGGCCCATGCCGCTGTAGGGCAGGTATTGCACGACTGTTCCGGGTGTGATTTCGGCGGCGTCATCGGGGAGTTCGACAAGGCCGGTGGCCCATGCGAGGCCCGAGATGCGGCCCGATCCTTCGGAGGCGAAAACCTCTGCATGGCCGTCGGCGTTAAGGCGGGCGCGGAGGTATTCGCGGCGACCGGCCTTTTTGGATTTGGCGAAGGCTGCGGGGACGGTGAATCGTTGCGGCTCCAACCAGCCTGCGCCTGACAGGGTAGAGAGTGTGGGGCGTGCGAAAATCAGCGCGCAGGTCAAGGCGGCAACAGGGTTGCCGGGCAGACCGAGGACGGGAATCCCTTGCCAAAGGGCCAGCGCCAAAGGGCGGCCCGGCTTCATCGCGATGCGCCAGTTCGAGAGCGTACCTTCGGAGGACAGCAGGCGTGAGACATGGTCTTCGTCACCCGCCGATGCGCCGCCCGAGGTGAGGATGACATCGGTGGTTTTGGCCGCATGATCGAGTTTTTCGCGAATGTGATCGGGGATGTCGCGCGCATGGCCAAGGTCAACTGCGTCATAGCCCCAGCCTGCCGCGAGGGCCAGCAACATGGGGCGGTTGGCGTCATAGATTTGATGCGGAGCGGCGTTGTGGCTGGTGATTTCATCGCCAGTAGACAGCACGCCAACCCGCAAGCGGCGATAGGTTTGCACATGGCGCGTGCCTGTGGCCGCCAGTAGCGCCAAGTCGGGGGCGCGCAGTTTGTGGCCTTTGGGCAAGGCAGTGGCCCCTTGGGGCAGGTCTTCGCCCGCGCGGCGGGTGTTGGCGCGGGGTTTGATAGGACCGTCAAAGGCGATGGCGGTTTCAGAAATGGCGCAGTCTTCCTCTAGCACCACGGTATCGACGCCTTGGGGCAAGATTGCGCCGGTCAGGATGCGGACGGCCTGACCGTTTGGAACGGTGCCGGTAAAGGGTTGACCTGCGGCGGCACGGCCCGGCGCCAAGGGCAGTTGGCAAACGCCGGACCCGGTGGCGGCATGGGCAAAGCCGTAACCATCGACGGCAGAATTGGCGTGGGGCGGGTTGGCGCGCAGGGCTGTGGCATCGGCAGCAAGGACGCGGCCAAGGGCGTTTTCAAGTTGGGTATTTTCGGTGCCTGTGACCGGGTGCAGGACAGAGCGGAGGCGGTCAAGGGCTGCATCTACCGGGGTCCAGGCCACGCCTTGCGGCATGGCAAAGCAGTCGTTGCGAAGGCGGG
>CBDTUV010000247.1:0-4672 GCA_965363575.1 uncultured Pseudorhodobacter sp.
ACGCGGCGGTGGCAGGCCGAGGGAGAGAGGTTGATCCGCTCAGACAGTTCAGCGTTGGTCACCCGGCCCTCTTTTTGCAGCACGGTCAGGATTCGGCGGTCTGTTGCGTCAAGATCTGACATTGCGGTGCTTTCTTTCAATGAATAGCCTATTTGACCGCAGAATATACCAAGGTTACCACTAAACACCATCCAGATTTCAAAGCATTTACGCCAAGACCGCGCGATAGTTTTTGAAGAAACCATGGGAGGTTCAAATGAAAATCGGTTGTCCAAAGGAAATAAAACCCCAAGAATTCCGCGTTGGCCTCACGCCCAATGCGGCGCGTGAGGCCGTGGCGCATAGCCATAGTGTTTTGATTGAGACGGGGGCCGGCGTTGGGGCCGGGTTCACCGATGCCGACTATATCGCGGCGGGGGCCAAGATTGCGGCGAGTGCTGCGGATGTTTTTGCGCAGGCCGAAATGATCGTGAAGGTCAAAGAGCCGCAACCCGTAGAACGCGCGATGCTGCGTGAAGGGCAGATTCTGTTCACCTATTTGCACCTTGCGCCAGATCCGGCCCAAACACATGATTTGCTGAAATCGGGCGTCACCGCGATTGCCTATGAAACCGTGACCGACGGTCGGGGCGGTTTGCCATTGCTGGCACCGATGTCCGAAGTGGCGGGGCGTTTGGCACCGCAAGTGGGCGCATGGACATTGCAAAAGGCCAATGGCGGGCGCGGGGTTTTGCTGGGCGGTGTGCCGGGCGTTTTGCCTGCGAATGTGGTTGTGATTGGCGGCGGTGTTGTGGGTACGGCAGCGGCGCGGGTCGCGATTGGCATGGGGGCCAATGTGACCGTGCTGGACAAATCGCTTGCCAGATTAAGCTGGCTGGACGATCTGTGGCAAGGGCGGTTGATGACCCAATATGCCTCGGCTGCGGCAACGGCCGAGCAGATCAAATCTGCTGATATGGTGATTGGGGCCGTGCTGGTGCCGGGGGCGGCTGCGCCCAAGCTGATATCGCGCGCCCAACTGGCCACAATGAAGCCCGGTGCGGTGCTGGTAGATGTGGCGATTGACCAAGGCGGCTGCTTTGAGACGTCGAAAGCCACCACGCACCAAGACCCGATTTATGAAGTGGACGGCATCATGCATTACTGCGTGGCCAACATGCCGGGGGCGGTGGCGCGGACATCGACCATCGCTTTGGGCAATGCAACAATGCCGTATTTGCTGGCGCTGGCTGACAAGGGTTGGAAAAAGGCCTGTGCGGATGACAAGCATTTGTTGGCCGGGCTGAACACCCATGCCGGGCATTTGACCTATGCCGCGGTGGGTGAGGCCTTGGGCCTGCCTGTGATGACGGCGGCGGAAGCGCTGAAGGTTTGAAGACATAAGAATGGCCCCGCAGAGCGTTCTGCGGGGCCATTTTTTAGGATCTGGCAGGGTGCAGGTTATTTTTTCAGCGTGGCCAGAATGTCGGCCAAAAGTTCAACTTCGGTTGGACCAGCGGGCGCTGCGGGGGCGGCCTCTTCTTTCTTGGCGGCCGAGTCTTTCAGACGGTTTACGCCTTTGACCAGCATGAAGACCACGAAAGCAATGATCAAAAAGTTGATGCAAGCGGTGATGAATGCGCCATAGGCGAACACAGCCGCGCCGGATTCGCGCGCGGTATCTAAGCCTACGCCATCAGCCACGGTGCCGCTGAGGACCACATACATATTGGTGAAATCAACGCCGCCCAACACCAAACCGATGAGCGGGTTGATAAGGTCGCCCACCAAAGAGCTGACGATTGCCGTGAACGCCGCACCAATGATGATACCCACTGCGAGGTCCATGACATTGCCCTTGGCGATGAAGTCCTTGAATTCTTTAATCATTTTCTGTCCTTTTTTTCTGTCCCGGTTTGGCCGGATCCTTGATGTTTTTATCAAACGCATTGGCGTTGCGGCGTTTTGGCACAGTTCGATTAAAATTGCAGGGGGAAAATATGGGATTTTGGCCCAGCCCATAGGGGCGACCCTTTAAGGGCGAGGTGCAGCGGCGCGGCGCAGACGGTCATTGATGGCGCGGCCCAAGCCGATTTCCGGGATCGGGGCAAAGGCGATGGCCCCTTGGCCTGCCAAATCATCGGCGTGGCGCAAGATGTGGAACAAGGCAGCAGCGGCCTGCACCAGATCGCCAGTAGCCGAAAGGGTCAGCGCGGCACCCGGGCAATCGGGGCCGTAACCTACCCACACCTCATCCGCGCGGGGGGTGGTGGCATTCAGCCGGACACGGGCATTTGGCGCGTAATGCGAGGCAAGCTGCCCCGGCGCATTAGGTTTGTCGGCATCACCACCAAGGGCAAGCGGGGCACCCAGTGCGGCCTCTATCGCCTCTTGCGGCACACCACCGGGGCGCAGGAGTTGAGGCGGGCCGTCAAGCCCGACAATCGTGCTTTCCACCCCAACCGAACAGGGACCATCATCCACCACAGCCTCTATCCGGCCAGACAGACCTGCCAGAACATGATCCGCGCGGGTCGGCGAAATGCGCCCCGAAGGGTTGGCCGAAGGGGCCGCAAGCGGGCCACCAAAAGCCCGCAACAAGGCGCGCGCGGTGGGATGGGCCGGCACGCGAATGGCGACGGTGCCAAGCCCTGCCGTGACCAGTGGCGACAGGCCGGCACCCTGCCGCAAAGGCAGCACCAGCGTTAGCGGACCGGGCCAAAAAGCCGCGGCCAATGTCAAGGCTTGGTCATTGAACACCGCATAGGTTTGCGCGGTTGCAAGGTCGGGGACATGCACAATCAGCGGGTTGAAATGCGGGCGGCCCTTTGCCTCGAATATCCGGGCTGTTGCGTGGTCGTTGCGGGCATCTGCGCCAAGGCCGTAAACTGTTTCTGTGGGAAACCCGACCAACCCACCCGCGCGCAAAATCGCCGCCGCTGCCGCGATACCGTCTGACGTAGCGTCAAGAGATTGCGTTTTGATGGGCATCGTGACGTAGCGTTGACCTTGAAGGGGTTGGGAGGGCGGCTAAAGATTGTTAGCGATGGACATACTTGTGTAAGGTTGCTTTGCCAAGTCAGTGCCACATAATGCCGCCAGAAATAGCCGCCAGAGATGGCGAAGGAGAGATTGATGCCGTACCGCGCCCCGCTTGCCGAATATAAGTTCCTGTTCGACCACGTGGTAGGGTTTGATCAGGTGGCAGGGACCACCAATTTTGCCGATGCGACCCCTGATACGGTCGAGGCCATTTTAACTGAGGCGGGCAAGCTGTCTGAAACGGTATTGGCCCCGTTGCAGCGGCCCGGTGATTTGCACCCGGCCCGGTTGGAAAACGGGGTTGTGCGCTGCTCTCCCGGCTATGCCGAAGGGTACCGCGCGATTGTCGAGGGCGGCTGGGTCAGCATTGCGGCGAGCCCGGAATATGGCGGCATGGGCCTGCCGATGGCGCTGACCACAGCGGTGAATGAGATGATCGGGTCGGCCTGTTTGTCGTTGCAGTTGAACCCGTTGATGACCCAAGGCCAGATTGAGGCCTTGGAGCATCATGCCAGTGATGAGATCAAGGCGCTGTATATTCCCAAGCTGATTTCGGGCGAGTGGTGCGGTACGATGAACCTGACCGAGGCGCAGGCGGGCAGTGATGTGGGCGCATTGCGGACCAAGGCGGAACCGAATGGCGACGGCACCTATGCGATTTCGGGGCAAAAGATCTATATCAGCTGGGGTGACAATGATTTCAGCGAGAACGTCTGCCATTTGGTGCTGGCACGTTTGCCTGATGCGCCTGCGGGGACCAAAGGGATCAGCCTGTTCATGGTGCCAAAGATCATTCCCAATGCTGACGGCACTTTGGGCGCGCGCAATACGCTGCAGGTCGTCAGTCTGGAACACAAGATGGGGCTGCACGGGTCGCCAACTGCGGTCATGCAATATGACGGGGCCAAAGGCTGGCTGATTGGCGCGCCGCATATGGGGTTGGCTGCGATGTTCACCATGATGAACAACGCGCGGCTTGGCGTGGGCGTTCAAGGCATTTCAGTCGCCGAGGCGGCGTTTCAACATGCGATGGCCTATGCGATGGAGCGCAAGCAAGGCCGCACGCCAAACGGTGTGGGCGTAATCTCGGACCATGCCGATGTGCGCCGGATGCTGACTACGATGAAGGCCGAGGTGTTCAGCGCCCGCGCGATTGCGCTGTCTTGCGCGGTGGCGATTGATATGGCCAAGGCCACTGGGTCACCCGAATGGGAGGCGCGGGCGGCGTTGCTGACCCCGATCAACAAATCCTTTGGCACCGATACCGGCATCGCGGTGGCCGATATGGGCATCCAAGTGCATGGCGGCATGGGCTTTATTGAGGAAACGGGGGCGGCGCAGTATTTGCGCGATGTGCGCGTTACCGCGATTTACGAAGGGACCAACGGCATTCAGGCGATGGACCTTGTGGGCCGCAAGATGATGGATGGCGGCGATGCAGCGTTTCGCTTGATTGAAGAAATCGAACAAAACGCCCATGGCGTGCGCGCCCAATACCCCAACATGGCGACCGCCGTTTGGGATGCAGCCGAAAGCCTGCGTGAGGCGACCGAAGGGCTGGTCGCGCAGGATATGAACGACCGTTTTGCCGGTGCTGTGCCGTACCAGCGCGCCTTTGCCCGCGTGTTGGGCAGCCATTACCACCTGTGCG
>CBDTUV010000248.1:0-4645 GCA_965363575.1 uncultured Pseudorhodobacter sp.
TACTGTCAAACTGTCCCTCGCCCACCCGTCAAATACCACCCTGACAGGTGATCAGCGCCGCATCACATGGCTGCTTGCGATCTATCCGTCCTTGATGATCACCCTGACGCCCGGCTATTTTTGGTATCTGTGCTTGACCCCCGATGGCCCCGGCCGCGTGAAAATCCTGTATGGCGGTGGCCTCCACCCCGATTGGGCCGCCGACCCCGAGGCGCAGGCGCATTTGACCGCGCTGAAAGCTTTGTTGGATGATGTGAATGATGAGGATCGCGGCTGCACCGAAAAAGTATACCGCGGCTTGTGTGCGCAACTTTCTGGGCCGGGGCATCTGTCGCATTTGGAGCGCCCGAATTTTGAATTCGCAACCTATATCGCAAGCATGATGCCCTAGGCGGGCAAGAAATTGCCCACCAAACCGGGCAGATCGTCATAGTGATGCAGCAGAGCGTCAGGGGTCAACCGCGACACGCCCGCACCTTCGGGGCCAAAACCCACAAGGATAATCGGCACCCCGGCGGCGCGCGCCGTATCGCGGTCGGTGATCGTGTCGCCTATCAACAAAGACCGCGCCGGGTCGCCCCCCGCGCGGCGCACGGTTTCAAAGTAGTGGACCGGATCAGGCTTACGCACCGGCAACGTATCGGCCCCCAAAAGCGCGCCAAACAGATCCGATATCCCCAGATGATCGCATAGCATCACGGCCAGTCGTTCGGGTTTATTCGTACAAATCGCGGTGGCAAAACCTGCCGCCCGCAAGCCTTGCACCGCGTTGATCGCACCGGGATAAAGCGTGCTGTGGACCGCGATAGCCCCGGCATAGGCCTCAATCAACACAGGGTATTGGCGGTCGATATCCGCCTCATCCCATGTCATACCCAACCGCGAATAGCCCAAACGCAGCATCGCGCGCCCGCCGCCAAAGGCCACCAGCGCATCGCCAACGGGGTCCAATGGCCGCCCTTGCCCCATCAGAACAAAACACGCATTTGCCGCCGCAATCAAATCGGCGCTGGTATCGGCCAAGGTTCCATCCAGATCAAAAACAACTGTGCGCATCCCGCCCCCATATGTCAGCGCTGAAACAGCGCGTTACGTCCCCGACCTTGCGACTCGGATACACCCGTGTAAAAGGGTTCTGACGTTAAAGGAAAGTATTTCATGTCTGTTTCATTGATCGTTCTGGCGGCCGGCAAGGGTACGCGGATGAATTCGGACTTGCCAAAAGTGCTGCACCGCTTGGGGGCTGCCCCACTTTTGCACCACGCTTTGCAAGCAGGCCAAACGCTGGACCCTGAGCAGATTGTGATCGTCGCAGGCCATGGTGCAGCCGAGGTTGAAAAGGCCGCCCGCGCCTATGATGACAGTGTCGAGGTGGTTTTTCAGGCCGAACAACTGGGGACTGGCCATGCGGTCGCACAGGCGGCACCCTTGCTGGCAGGCGCTGCGGGCGATGCGATTGTGCTTTATGGCGACACGCCGTTCGTCCGGTCGGAAACCTTGCAAGCCATGCTGAATGCCCGCGCGCAGCACGCCGTGGTTGTACTTGGGTTTGAGGCGGCAGATCCAGGGCGGTATGGTCGGTTGATCACATCAGGTGACGCGCTGGAACGCATTGTCGAATTCAAGGACGCGAACGAGGCAGAACGCACCGTAACCCTTTGCAACTCCGGTGTTATCTGTGCGGACGCGTCCATGTTGTTTGACCTTGTGTCACAGGTCGGCAACGACAATGCATCGGGCGAATACTACCTGACCGATATTGTTGCGATTGCACGCAGACTTGGCCTGTCGGCCGGCGTGGTGCGCTGTGATGAGGCGGAAACGCTAGGCATCAACACCCGCGCCGAGCTAAGCTTGGCCGAGGCTGCGTTTCAGGCCCGGATGCGGGCTGAGGCGATGGAGAATGGGGTAACACTAACCGATCCTGCCACGACCTATTTCGCGCTGGATACGGTGATTGGCCGCGATACGACCATCGGTCCCAATGTGGTCTTTGGCCCGCGTGTTACCATCGAATCTGATGCCGAGATCAAGGCGTTTTGCCATTTGGAAGGCTGCCATATCAGCCGCGGCGCCAGTGTTGGCCCCTTTGCCCGCCTGCGCCCCGGTGCCGAACTGGCCGAGGATGTGCATGTCGGCAATTTTGTGGAAATCAAAAATGCTGTGCTGGATGAAGGGGTTAAAGTGGGCCACCTGACGTATTTGGGCGACGCGCATGTGGGTGAACATACCAATATCGGTGCAGGCACGATTACTTGCAATTATGATGGCGTGAACAAGCACCATACTGAAATTGGGCCGCGCGTCTTTATCGGGTCCAACACCATGCTGGTGGCCCCGGTGACCGTGGGGCGCGATGCGATGACTGGGTCGGGGTCGGTGATCACCAGCAATGTGCCGCCCGAGGCGGTGGCGATCGGCCGGGCGCGTCAGGTGAACAAGCCGGGGCTGGCGGTAAAACTGCTCGACATGTACACAACTGCTAAGGCCAAGCGCCAGAAAGAGGCCCAATAATGTGTGGTATCGTTGGCGTCTTGGGGAAGCACGAAGTCGCACCCTTGTTGGTCGAGGCGTTGAAACGCTTGGAATATCGTGGTTATGACAGTGCCGGGATTGCCACTGTGCACAATGGCAAGCTGGGTCGCCGCCGCGCTGTGGGCAAGCTGGTAAACCTGTCTGACCTTCTGGTACATGAGGCGCTGGCCGGCAAATCGGGCATCGGCCACACTCGCTGGGCCACGCATGGGGCCGCCACCGTGGCCAATGCACACCCGCATCAAGCAGGCAGCGTGGCCGTGGTGCACAACGGCATTATTGAGAACTTTCGCGAGTTGCGGGAGGAGTTGGTGGCCAAGGGCTACGCCTTTGAATCGGAAACCGACACCGAAACCGTCGCCACTTTGACCCGCGCGCACATGGACGCCGGTATGTCCCCGGTGGAGGCTGCGCGCGAAACCCTGAAGCGCTTGCACGGGGCGTTTGCGCTGTGCTTTTTGTTTGAAGGCGAGGATGACCTGATGATCGCGGCGCGCAAAGGGTCGCCGCTTGCCATCGGGCATGGCACGGGGGAAATGTTTGTAGGGTCAGACGCCATCGCCTTGGCCCCGATGACCGACACAGTCACCTATCTGGAAGAGGGTGATTGGGCCGTGATCACCCGCCAAGGGGCCGAGATTTTTGATGAGGCAAACCGCCGCGCCAATCGGGCAGCCACCAAGATCGTGCTGGAACATACCCACATTGAAAAAGGTGGCTACAAGCATTTCATGGCCAAGGAAATCGCCGAACAGCCCGTGGTTTTGGCCGATGCGATCAAGCACAATCTGGCCGGTGGTCAGTTGAACCTGCCGGCTGAGGTGGATTTCACCGATGTCGATCGCTTGACCTTGGTGGCGTGCGGGACCGCCTATTACGCCTGTGTTGTGGCGAAATATTGGTTTGAACGGGTGGCAGGCATCCCGGTGGAGGTCGATGTCGCATCCGAATTTCGCTACCGCGAACCGCCGATGTCGCCCACCTCTTGGGCGGTGTTTGTCAGCCAATCGGGCGAGACGGCCGATACTTTGGCCGCCCTGCGCTATTGCAAGGATAAGGTCGCCAAGATTGTCGCTGTGGTCAACGTGACCACATCCTCTATCGCCCGTGAATCCGATATTGCCTTGCCCATTCGTGCCGGGGTGGAGGTGGGCGTTGCGTCAACCAAAGCCTTTACCTGTCAACTTGCGACCTTGGCGCTGATGGCGCTGAAGGCTGCGCAAGACAAGGGCCGTTTGACACCTGAACAGATGGCCCAGCATATTGCCGATCTGACCAGCTTGCCGGGCCTCATCAAACAAGCCATGCGGATTGCGCCCGAAGTGGCGGTGATTGCCGAAGACCTGGCCGAAGCGCAGGATATCTTGTTCCTTGGGCGCGGGCCGCTGTTCCCTTTGGCGATGGAGGGCGCGCTAAAGCTGAAAGAAATCAGCTATATCCATGCCGAAGGTTATGCCAGCGGAGAGTTGAAGCACG
Source organism: uncultured Pseudorhodobacter sp. (assembly GCA_965363575.1). GTDB lineage: Bacteria > Pseudomonadota > Alphaproteobacteria > Rhodobacterales > Rhodobacteraceae > Pseudorhodobacter. Next base: position 4,012 of record CBDTUV010000248.1, read on the forward strand.
GTCCTATAGCGCTGATTGATGCCCATGTTCCCGTGATTGTGTTGGCCCCCCGCGATGCCCTGTTCGACAAAACCGTGTCCAACATGCAAGAGGTGATGGCGCGGCATGGCAAGGTTTTGTTGATCTCGGATGCGCAAGGCGTGGCCGAGGCGGGCCCCGGTTGTTGGCGCACGCTGGTGATGCCGTCTGTGCCTGATTTTCTGGCCCCGATCCTTTATGCCGTGCCTGCGCAATTGCTGGCCTATCACACTGCAATCGCAAAGGGCACTGATGTGGACCAACCGCGTAACCTCGCCAAATCGGTGACCGTCGAATGACCTTTGATGATGCCATCGCCGCCATCAAGGCCCAATCCGTTCCGGGCAAGGCCGAACAAATGGCCGAGTACCACAAGGTGGACCGCCCGTATCTTGGCACCGCCAACCCCGAAATTGATGCCTTGTGCAAAACATGGCGCGAGGATTTGACGCTGGAAGGTCGCTTGGCCCTTTGCCATGACCTTTGGGCGAGCAATATCCATGAAGCACGGATTGCCGCTGCAAAACTGCTGACCCAAGCCCGGATTCGCCCCGACGATACTGCTGCTTGGGATATGATTTGCGCTTGGATCCCCGATTTCGACGCTTGGGCCATT
>CBDTUV010000249.1:0-4583 GCA_965363575.1 uncultured Pseudorhodobacter sp.
CCCGATTTCGCACAACTACATGGGCGCGGTCGTGGATTTCGACCATTTCGCCACAGGTGCCGACCTCGATATCGCCACATGGGACAGCTACCCGCTGGGCTTTCTATCCGACCGTATCGCAGCAGACCCAACCCATAAACGGGCCTATGCGCGCCAAGGCGACCCGGACTTTCAAGCTTTCCACCATGACCTTTACCGCGCCGTAGGCGCTATGAGGTCTGGACGCTCCGCGTCTGGGGGTCGCTGGTGGATCATGGAACAACAACCCGGCCCCGTGAATTGGGCACCATTCAACCCTGATCCATTGGCAGGGATGGCGCGCCTCTGGGCGTGGGAGGCGTTTGCCCATGGGGCTGAGGCCGTGTGTTATTTCCGCTGGCGCCAAGCCCCGTTTGCCCAAGAACAAATGCACGCAGGCATGCTGCGCCCTGACAGCCAACCCGCACCAGCCTATCATGCCGCGGCGCAGGTGGCGCGCGAATTGGCCGAAATGCCCGATGTGGAAATCACCGCAGCCCCCATCGCGCTGATCTTTGATTATGCATCCGCTTGGGCATGGGCCACGCAACCCCAAGGCCGAGGGTTTGACTATTTCAACGTGGTCTTTGGTTTTTACAAAGGCCTGCGCCGCCTTGGTCTTTCGGTAGATATTTTGCCGCCCGATACGGGTGATCTAAGCGGTTATAAACTGGTTCTTGCCCCGGCGATTGCCACGCTGCCGCCTGTGCTGCTGACAGCCCTTGCGGCCTATAAAGGGGCGGCACTGATCGGCCCGCGCACCAATTCCAAAACCGCAGATTTCAGTATTCCCACACCGTTACCGCCCAATTTGCCGGGGTTGGACTGTGTGGTCGCACGGGTTGAAACCCTGCCGCCCGACTTGCCCGTCCCGCTGGCCCAAGGTGGCAATTTCACCCTATGGCGTGAAAAGCTGGAAGGCGCGGCAAAGGTGGTTGAGGCCACAACTGACGGCTGGCCTGCGCTGATGGCAAACGGCGGGCTGCACTATCTGGCAGGCCTACCGGATGAGGCGGCGCTGGCGCGTATCCTGACCCGACTTTGCGCGGCTCAAGGGATAGAGGCTGCCCCATTGCCAGACGGATTGCGCTGCCGACAGTCGGGTAAGCATATGTTTTGGTTCAACTATGGCGCGGCACCCGTCACGCATGGGGGCCGTACTTTGCCACCAGCGGGTGTGGCGTGGGACTGATCCATCACCGCCCGGAATTGCACCCCGCACAATTCCGCGATTGACCAGAGCGGCCGCAGACAGCAAAGGTTTGCAGCCTGCAAGACCGGAGCCGCGCGATGACCAAATCTGCCCTGTTTACGCCCGTGCTGATTGCGGGTTGTGCCATCTTGATGGTGAACTTTGCGATCCGGGCCAGCTTTGGCGTGTTCCAAATTCCGATTGCCGCAGAATTTGGCTGGCTGCGCGCCGATTTTTCCATGGCGATTGCGATTCAAAACCTTGCATGGGGCGTGGGGCAGCCCATTTTTGGCGCGCTGGCCGAACGGTTCGGCGACCGCCGGGCGATTATTGCAGGCGCAATCCTCTATGCGGCGGGGTTGGTGCTGTCGTCGATGGCGGTGACACCTGGGCAGCATTGGCTTTTGGAAATTCTGGTCGGCTTTGGCATTGCGGGCACCGGGTTTGGCGTGATTTTGGCGATTGTGGGCCGTGCCACATCTGATGAAAATCGCAGCCTTGCGCTGGGCATCGCCACCGCCGCCGGGTCCGCAGGCCAAGTGTTTGGCGCGCCTGCGGCCGAGTTATTGTTACAAAGCTATAGCTGGCAAACAGTGTTTTGCATCTTTGCCGTGGTGATTTTGTCGGTGCTGTTTGCGCTGCCCTTCCTGCGTGCGCCGATCACCGCAACCAAGGCCGAACTGCAAGAAAGCCTTGGCACCGTCCTGAACCGGGCGTTTCGTGACCCAAGTTACATCATGATTTTTCTTGGCTTCTTTTCCTGCGGCTATCAGCTTGGCTTTATCACCGCACATTTTCCGGCCTTTATCACCGAGATGTGCGGCCCGATTGATCCTGCAGGCTATTTGGCGGGAATTGGGATTTCCAGCACCTCGGCCCTAGGGGCAGTGGCGATTTCGGTGATCGGGATGGCGAACATCGCGGGTGCAATTTACGCAGGCTGGCTGGGCAAACGCTATTCCAAGAAATACCTGCTGGCCGCGATTTACACTGGCCGCACAATTGCCGCCGCCGCGTTTATTCTGCTGCCGATGACGCCTGCAAGCGTGTTGGTTTTTTCCTTGGTGATGGGATCCTTGTGGCTGGCCACGGTGCCGCTGACCAGCGGTTTGGTAGCTTATCTGTTTGGGCTGCGCTATATGGGCACGCTCTATGGCTTTGTGTTTTTCAGCCATCAGTTGGGGTCTTTCCTTGGCGTTTGGCTGGGCGGGCGGATGTATGATTTGACCGGGGATTACACGCTGGTTTGGTGGCTTGGGGTCAGCGTAGGGGCATTTTCGGCGCTGGTGCATTTGCCGATTAAAGAACGGCGTATAGAACTGGCGGCGGCCTAGCGGGGGGGCCGTTAAAGGGGGCATCGAACCCCCTTGAACGGCGCTGATGCGGCGCGGCTTTGTAACGTTGGCTTTAGGGAACACTTTAGGTATTTGTGCCAAGATGAAATGGAGGCCGGGATGAAGGCAGGGATTGTCAGTTTGGTTTTGGCCTATGTGCTAAGCCAGTTTTACCGCGCCTTTTTGGCAGTGATGAGTCCTGTTCTGATTGCCGATCTTGGTGTGTCGGCGGCGGATTTGGCGGATGCGTCTGGGATGTGGTTTCTGGCCTTTGCCGCGATGCAAATTCCGGTTGGTGTGGCCTTGGACCGGATAGGGCCACGCGCCACAACGACGGTTTTGTTTGCGATTGGCGGTGGGGGTGGCGCGGCACTGTTCGCGGTCGCGGGATCAGCGTTTGAGGTGCAGGCCGCGATGGCGTTAATTGGCATTGGCTGCTCGCCCGTATTGATGGCCAATTACTATATTTTTGCGCGGGCGTTTTCGGCGCGGGTTTTTGGCACCTTGGCGGGGGTGGTTATTGGCATCGGCTCGCTTGGTAATATTGCCAGTTCGTTGCCCTTGGCCTTTGCGGTTGAGCTGTTGGGTTGGCGCGGCACCTTATGGGCGTTGGCCATAATCAGCCTGTGCGTGGCAGCAGCCATTGCACTGCTCGTGCGGGATCCTGCGCGCTTGCCGTCTGGGCCGCGCGGATCGGTTTTGGACATTCTGCGCATTCCGGCGCTGTGGCTTATCTTGCCGATCATGGCCGTGAACTACCTTCCCGCCGCGGGTTTGCGTGGCCTATGGGCTGGTCCGTATTTGGGTGAGGTTTTTGGCCTTGATGGGCCGGGCATTGGGCAGGTGACCTTGGTGATGGGCATTGCGATGGTTCTGGGCAACCTCGCCTATGGCCCTTTGGACCGTGTTTTGGGCACGCGCAAATGGCTTATCTTTGGCGGCAATGGCGTGATGCTTTTGGCCTTGATCGCCCTTACGCTTTACCCCGAAAACTCGGTTTTGTTCAGCACGCTGATACTGGCCGCCATTGGTTTTTTTGGCGCGTCTTTCCCGATGGTCATGGCGCATGGTCGTGCGTTCTTTCCGCCGCATTTGGTAGGGCGGGGCGTGACCTTGCTGAACTTTTTCGGCATTGGGGCAACGGGCCTGATGCAAATGGCCACCGGGCGGGTCTATGACCACATGGCCCAGACCCAAACGCCTGACCAAGCCTTTCCGATGATTTTCGCGCTCTACGCCGTTTTGGTGGCGCTTGCCTTGTGCATTTATCTGTTTGCCCAAGATCGCACCGATTGATGCCGCACCGCAAAGCCCCTTTCCCCCGCGCGCCCTTTGCGCTAAGCCGCCGTTATCGCATGAATGGAGGCCAAAATGGGCTATAGAGTCGCTATTGTTGGGGCCACGGGGAACGTGGGCCGCGAAATGCTGAATATCCTCGCCGAGCGCGAGTTTCCGGTGGATGAGATTGTGGCGCTGGCGTCGCGCAAATCCATGGGAACCGAGGTCAGCTTTGGTGACAAAACCCTGAAATGCAAAGACCTTGATACCCATGATTTCACCGGCTGGGACATCGCGCTGTTCGCCGTAGGGTCGGACGCGACCAAGATTTACGCACCAAAGGCGGCTGCGGCGGGCTGTGTTGTCATCGATAACTCCAGCCTTTACCGCTATGACCCCGATGTGCCGTTGATCGTGCCAGAGGTGAACGCCGATGCGATTTACGGCTATACCAAAAAGATGATCATCGCGAACCCGAACTGTTCCACCGCGCAGATGGTTGTGGCGCTGAAGCCTTTGCATGACCGCGCGACGATCAAGCGGGTTGTGGTTTCGACCTATCAATCCGTGTCGGGTGCCGGCAAGGAAGGGATTGATGAGCTGTGGGACCAGACCAAGAGCATCTATAACCCGACCGACAACAAGCCGCCGAAAAAGTTCACCAAGCAAATCGCGTTCAACGTGATCCCGCATATTGATGTGTTCTTGGATGACGGTTCCACCAAAGAAGAGTGGAAGATGGTGGCCGAGACGAAAAAGAT
>CBDTUV010000250.1:0-4530 GCA_965363575.1 uncultured Pseudorhodobacter sp.
CCATTGTCCCGCTGGCCCGATTTACGGGAATAGGTTCTCCCGTCAGCGCGGATTCGTCGATCATCGCGTCGGCAGTATCGACAGTGCCATCCATCGGGACAATCTCACCCGCATTGACCAAAAGCGTATCACCGATGCCAACATCGCCTATTGGCACATCTTGGACTGTGGCACCGGAAATACGGTGCGCGGCGCGCGGTCGACAAGGGCGCGCAAATTGCGTTCCGCGCGATTGACCGCAAACTCCTCCAACACATTGCCGCCCGCATACATAACAGCAACCACAACACCAGCCAGCATTTTGCCCAAGGCAAGCGCACCCGACATCGACAACAGCGCGACAGCATCGACGCCCATTCGACCTTGCATCAACGCGTTGATGATCGACACTGCAAGTCCCAGCACAACCGGCGCTGTTCCCGCAGCCCATGCCCAAAAGGCAATATCTGGTCGGCCTGCCGCCCATGCCAAAAGGCCTGCCCCCAAACCTGTTAAGGCAACAATCAATAACAATCGTGTCAGCTTACGTTCCGACCAAACCGAGGGTTGCGCGGTGCCAGCCAGACCTAATTCGCTATCCTCGTTGAAACCACGGATCCGTTTTTCACTTTTCTCTTTTGCTCCATCGGTCCTGCTTTTGTAAAACCGCCGCGTTTACGGTGGTCCTATTGCACGGTTTAACACTGCCCGCAAAGCGCGGATGGGTTCAGGCTGGCCTAGCGCGCGGTCATCAAATCGGCCAAGCGGGCTGCGATGGCGCGGGCGATGGTTTCATCCTGATCGGCAACCGCACGGTCCAATGCGCGCAGGCGGCTGCGCAAGGCATGCAGTTGGTCGATCAGCGACAAGATGATCGGGACAGCATCATCATTGACCGCCATATCTTCGGTCAGATCGACAATCAGTTGCAGTCGGGCCACGTCAACCACATCAAAGGCCGGGCCATCATCGCCCGGCCGTGGCACGACCCACGATTGCGAAACGCACAAGGCAAGCCGGGTTTCCGAAAGTCCGCCAATGCGGGCCAATAGTTCGGTTTGGGTCAGTACTTCGGTCTCATTCGGCATTATGCACGTCCTTTCCAGCTTTCTCGGGCGTCATGTGGATGGGCTTTGCGCCACGCCTCAAGCGCTGTCGCAAGATCGGAGTCAATGGTGTCGGGTAGCACAATTTTCAGGGTGACAAGCTGATCACCGGCTACTCGGCCTTTGGCAGCCACCCCCTTACCGCGCAGCCTCATCACGCGCCCACTGCTTGACCCTGCCGGGATGCGCAGGTTTACGCGGCCCGAGGGGGTTGGCACCTCAACCGTGCCGCCAAGCACGGCCTCGTCTAGTGAGATCGGCAAATCCAAAAGAATGTTGGCCCCGTCGCGTTCAAAAAGCGGGTCTGGGGTGACAGTAATGTGGATCAGCGCATCGCCTGCCGGGCCGCCATTGAATCCCGGCTGCCCGCGCCCTGCAAGGCGCAGTGTTTTGCCTGCATCAATTCCCGCAGGGATGCCGATTTCAAGGCTGCGGCCATCGGGCAAAGTGACGGTCCGTTTTGCGCCCGTAACCGCGTCCAAAAAGCTGACCTCTAGGTGGTATTGCACATCGCCGCCGCGCATCTGCATCTGCGGGCCTTGGCCACCCCCCCTCCCGCCACCCATTCCTGCCCGCGCGCCGAAAGCCTGCGAAAAGATGTCGCTTAAATCGTCATAATTATCTGCGGTCTGATAGCGATTGGCCTGCCCTGCCCCGGCATGATCCCGGTAAAATCCGCGTGGTGGCATTTCCGCGCCGGTTGCGTCAATCTCACCCGCATCAAAACGGCGCCGCTGTTCGGCGTCGCTCAGAAAAGAATAGGCGGCAGAGACTGCCTTGAACCGCTCGTCATTCTTGGCGTCGCCCGGATTAAGGTCGGGGTGCAGCTTTTTGGCAAGCGCGCGATAGGCCTTTTTGATCTCGGCATCCGTTGCGCTTTTTGTCACACCAAGGGTTTTGTAGGGGTCATCAAGATGTTCATTCATTGTGTTGGGATCCTAAACCTATTGATGGCGGAGTGCTTCGATTGGGTCGAGACGGGCGGCGCGGCGGGCGGGAAAATAACCAAAAAACAAACCCCACAGCGGCAGAAAACGTAAAGGCGAGCAAGATGATAAGCGGATCGGGGATGAAGTCCACCGACAGAACGCGTGCGCCAATATAGGCCAAAAACAAGCCTAGCATGATGCCAATCAGACCGCCAAGCAACGACAGAACCACCGCCTTGATCAAAAACTGGGTCAACACCCGCCGCGTGGTTGCCCCCACCGCTAGCCGGATACCAATTTCGCGGGTCCGTTCCGTTACCGACACCAGCATGATGTTCATAATCCCAATCCCGTCAACCAGGAGGCTAATGCCGGCCACACTCGAAAGCGGGCCGGTTAAAACACTAATGATCCCGGTCAGCATGGAGGAGATCTGCGCCATGTCAAAAACGTCAAAAAACATACTCTTCATTCGTGGCTACCTTGCGACGGTCGCGCATCAGGCGTTCAAGCGCGGATTTCGCGGCCAGAGGCGACACGCTGTCGCTGACCGAAACATAGATCATCCCCACATCTTGCTTTCCGGCAATCCGGCGATTGAAGGCGCGGATGGGCATCAAAATCAGATCATCCTGATCCGTCCCGAAACTTGACGCGCCTCTAGAGGCCAAAACGCCAATAACCCGGCACGAGGTTTGCCCAAAGCGCAAAGCTGCGCCAACCGGATTACCGCTGCCGAACAATTCCTTGCGCGGGGTTGGCCCCAATATGCAGGCGGCAGCGCCGCTGCGCAGCCCACTTTCATAAAAGTCCCGCCCGATTTCAAACTCAAGCCCGCGCGCCGCAAGATAGGCATTGTCGGTGCCAACCACCAAAGTTGCATGGCTTTGGTTGGCGACAATCGCCGTCATCATTCGTGAGCTGTTGGGTGCCACTGCAATCACACCCGAGATTTCGGTCTTTATCGCCTCAACATCCTTGAGCGTCAGGCTGGCGACCGAGGAGGCCGTGGACCCCGCCCCCATAGAGGATTGACCCGGCCGAACCATCAGCAAGTTGCTGTCCAATGATACCACATCGGCCTGAACCTGCGCCGTTGAACCCTGGCCTACTGTGACCATAGAGATCACCGTCGCCACCCCGATCACCACGCCCAGCACGGTTAAAAACGACCGCATTGCGTTGCGCATTATCGCGCTAATGACCAAGCGGAAGGTTTCAAACAGCATGGCGGGCCTGCTTGCGGTTTTGAGTTGAGGTGCGGGCCAAAAGGTTACAGCCTTGAAACACAAAGCCCAGATAGCTGTGCCGCAACAGCGCCCGCTGATCGCGGTCAAAGCCACCAATGCTGTATCCCATAAAATCATAGCTGCCCGGCGTTGGCGTATCAAGACAGCCATTGATGTTCATAGCGGTTGATTTGCCAGACCCGCTGGGCCCCGTGATGGCGACAGATTCCCCCTTTGTGACTGTCAGATCAACACCGCGCAGGGCATGAACCTCTACGTCACCCGTGCCGTAAATCTTGGTCAACCCCGTCAACCGAATCAAGGCTGTCGCCGGGCCTTTGGTCATTGCGGCACCTCGATATCGGTGATCGCGCTGGCCCCATCAGCGACATCGCCACCCAGAATTTGGGGCATTGTACCTTCACTGGCCCCAATGGCGATCTGAACCTCACGCTGGGTGCTGATTTCAAGCACCCAGATGCTCCGTTGGTCGGCGGTGCGGGGCGTATTGGTGGTAATAGGTTTGTTTGACGGCGGGCGGAACAAACGGCCCATCACGCCGGTCGAAGTGGGAGATCCGGCATCAACCGCAGGGGGTGAAAACCGCAAAGCGCGGTTTGGCATGATAAGTGTACTATTGATGTTTTCCTCCGTTACATGCGCCACTGCCGTCATGCCCGGTCGCAGCAAAAGATTCTCATCTTCAATCGTAAGAACCGCTTCATATGTGACAACGCCGTCAATTGTTTAGGGTGAAATAGCGCAGCGCAGAAATCTTGATGGGAAAGTCTCGGGCCTGATAGGCCTCAACCGTAAACGTTACCGGATCACGAACATTGACAGCCCCGATATTGGCCTCGTCTACGGCGACGCGCAGTTCCATCTTTCGAAAATCATCGGCCAGCGTGAACTGCAACGTCGATTGCAAGGACGAAGCTACTGTCTGGCCGACATCCAAGTCGCGGTCCAACACCAGCCCTGCGACGGGCGAACAGATGCAGGCCATTTCAAATTTAGCCTGATTGACCCGCAGGTAGGCTGTTGCAACGCGCATATCGGCGACCGCGATATTCAGGGCCGCAATCGCCCTATCAAACGCCGCGCTTGCGGTATCGAATGCTCCGCGCGAGGCGATGCCGCGGCGCTCCAACTCTTGCACTCGATCCAAATTTGCGCGCGTTTCATTAAGCGTTGTTTGCGCCTGCGCCTGCCGCGTCCCTATGGAATGCCCCCACTGAAGTGGGGGCATTCCACTTCCTAGACGTCCTCAAGGCTCTTACAATTCAG
>CBDTUV010000251.1:0-4509 GCA_965363575.1 uncultured Pseudorhodobacter sp.
GTCAGGTTCGGGTCAAGATACGGTTCTTGCGCAAGATAACCAACGCGTGTGCCCTTGGCCGCCCATGCCTCGCCCTTGAAATCGGTGTCGATTCCCGCCATGATTTTCAGCAGGGTTGATTTACCCGAACCGTTCACACCGACCACACCGATTTTCACACCGGGCAAGAAGTTGAGGTGGATATTCTCAAAGCATTTCTTGCCACCCGGATAGGTCTTTGACACGCCGTCCATGTGGTAGATGTATTGATAGCTGGCCATGATACTTTTCCTATGCGTTCTGGGCGTAGGGTGGGTTTGGGCCCACCATCGCTTGAGTTTGGCGGTGTTTTAGTGTGGAACGCGGCAAAGGGCAATCAGGGTTGCCCCGGTTATGGCTGCATTCTGGTTGAAACTGGTGGCCGGGGCTGGCACTCCTTGGGGCAGACTTAAGAGGTGGGGCAGGTGCGGCAAGGATTTCCTATTGCAACCAAGGGCATGGTCATTGGCCTTTTGGGCGGGTCGTTTGATCCGGCGCATGCGGGGCATGCGCAGTTGACGCGTGAGGCGTTGAAGCGGTTTGGGCTGGATCGGGTGTGGTGGTTGGTCAGCCCCGGCAATCCGCTGAAAGCGCGGCAACCGGCACCGCTGGCCGACCGGATGGCCCGGGCGCGGCAGGTGATGGATGATCCGCGCGTGGTGGTGACGGATATTGAGGCGCGCTTGGGCACGCGCTATACTGCGGCCACGCTAGAGGCGCTGATAAAACGCTATCCGGGGGTGCGGTTTGTCTGGCTGATGGGGGCGGACAACCTGCTGCAGTTTGACCGCTGGGACCGTTGGCAAGATATCATGCGTATGGTGCCTGTTGGGGTTTTGGCCCGGCCCGGCAGCCGCCTGCCTGCCCGTTTGTCAAAAACCGCCGCGGTGTTTTGGCGCGCAAGGCTGCCGGATGCCTTTGGCCACCAATTGGCGCACGGACCAGTTCCGCGCTGGTGTTTTTTGAATATGCCGCTGATCAATGTCTCCTCCAGCGCCATTCGCGCGCGTGGCGAGTGACGGCAGGCGTGACGGCGGGGCGTGACGGCGGGCCGCAGGTCAACTTTTGGCCAGCGCTCTGGACTTGGGCTTTTGGCTTAGGCTAGGTTTGCGACAGAGATTTTGGGGGATCGGCTATGTATTCACGGCGTTGGGTTTTGGCGGCACTTTTGGCGGGAACTGCGGTTCCGGGCTGTGCCGAGGCGCCGTCACGCTCGCCCCGGCCTGCCTCGCGGCCCGGATCAGGTGTTGCAAGGTCTGGCGGTAGTGAGGCGTTGGTCAGTGCGGCGGGTTTGGGCGGCACTGTTGGGTTTGTCGTGATGGAAACCGCCAGCGGCAAAGTGATTGAGGCGATGAATGAAGCCGTGGCCCAGCCACCCGCATCGGTGGCCAAAGCGTTGACCAGTTTTTATGCGCTGGACCGGCTGGGGGCCAATTACCGCTATGCCACGCGGGTGATGGGAACCGGGCCGGTCCAGAACGGCCGCTTGCAAGGTGATCTGATCTTGGTGGGCAGCGGCGACCCCAGCCTTGATACAGACCGCTTGGGTGATTTGGCCCAAGCCCTTGCTGCCAAAGGAATTAAAGAGATAAGCGGTCGCTACCTCGCCTATGCCGGCGGCATTCCGCATATTGATGAGATTGACCGCGATCAACCCGACCATGTGGGCTACAACCCCGCGATTGCGGGCCTGAACCTGAACTACAACCGCGTGAATTTTGAATGGAAGCGCGGTGGCGGCGCCTATAATTTGTCGATGGATGCGCGGGGCAAACGCTTTGTCCCTGCGGTGTCGATGGCCAATGTCAGCGCCGTGTCGCGCAAAGCCCCGCTGTTTACTTACAAATCCGGTCAGGACCGCGACACTTGGACCGTGGCGCAAAGTGCTTTGGGGTCAGGTGGCAGCCGTTGGTTGCCAGTGCGCCACCCCGAAGTCTACACCGCTGAAGTCTTTGCCACCTTGATGCGGGCGCATGGCTTGCGCCTGCCGCAAGCGCAGGTGATCGGCAACTTGCCTGCTGGTGCGGTTTTGGCCGAGACGCGCAGCGAGGGGCTGTCTGAGGTGATGCGTGATATGCTGAAGTATTCGACCAATATCACCGCCGAAGCTGTCGGGTTGACCGCCTCGGGGGCAGGTGGGCTGCGCGCGTCGGCTGGGCAGATGAATGCTTGGTTGGCGGCCAAACATGGCGTCCAAAGCCAGCTTGTCGATCATTCGGGCTTGGGCGGCGACTCGCGTATTTCAGCCTTTGATATGGCGACGGCGTTTCGGGCCGCGCGCGGGGGCGTGTTGCCCGGTCTGCTGAAAGAGCAAGGCATTCGCGACGCCAAGGGCAAAGAGATCAAGGGCCACCCCATCCGCGTTGTCGCCAAAACCGGGACGCTGAATTTTGTGACCAGCCTTGCAGGCTATATCCAACCGCCATCTGGCAAAGAGTTGACCTTTGCAATCTTCAGCGCCGATACGCGCCGCCGCGATGCCTTGTCGATGTCAGAGCGTGAGCAACCAACGGGCGGACCGCAATGGACCCGCCGCGCCCGCAACTTGCAAGGCCAATTGATCAGCCATTGGGCATCGCAATTCACCTAGGCCTGCCCAACCTAGCCCGGGCCAGTCAGGGGTTAGATCGTTTCGCGTTAAACCTGAATCACTTAACGCTGCCTGAAATCAAAGATTTCAACGCGTTAAATGATGCATACTGTATCAAGTTAAACGCGAAACGCTTTAGATCGTCATGTGGCGCGCGCGCGCACCGCGTTCGATCGCCGCTGCGTGCAAGCGGTCAATCGCCAATTCATCGCGGATTTCTTGCAAAAACTGCAACTCTTGCTCATACAGCATCCCGTCTGCCGCGGCGACGTCACAGGCCAGCGCATAAGCCGTTTCATACAGCTTTTCAGGCAGCGCCTCTTGGATAAGGCCGAACAGCGCGTCTAGACCGTCTTCTTCCTCAAACAGATCAAACACCAAGCGGGAAATGTGCAAAAACCTGTCCGGATCATATTCGGAAAACACGGGCAAATGGTTCACGATGCGTTGGATCGCGATCAATTCTGCGGTGCGCACATCCTCATCTGATGCCGAAACTGCGACCATAATCGCCAAAAGCGCGTCCTGCGCGGTCATTACGGGGGGCGTATCGGTCATGGCGGGCATCCTAATAAGGGTCATTGCGGTGCAGATTATTGACCTATGGCCGGGGGGGCAATAGGAGAGGGCCAATGTGGCAACGCGGTGTTGTCGCATTTGCATAAAAGGATGAGGGATATGTCTGCCCTGCGCGATGCTGCGATGACGTCAAAAGCCTGGCCGTTTGAAGAGGCACGCGCGATCCTGAAACGCTATGAGAAAAAGGCGCCGGAAAAGGGCTATGTGCTGTTTGAAACCGGCTATGGCCCCAGCGGTTTGCCGCATATCGGCACCTTTGGCGAGGTGGCGCGCACAACCATGATCCGCCGCGCCTTTGAGGTAATCTCTGATATCCCCACCCGGTTGATCTGTTTTTCCGATGATGTGGACGGCATGCGCAAAGTGCCGGAAAACGTGCCCAATCAGGACATGTTGCGCGAGCATATGCAGCGGCCGCTGACATCCGTTCCTGACCCTTACGGCGAATACGACAGCTTTGGCGCGCATAACAACGCGATGCTGCGGCGTTTCCTGGACACCTTTGGGTTTGAGTATGAGTTCATCAGCGCCACCGAGTTCTATAAATCAGGCAAATTTGATGACACCTTGCGCCTGTGCGCCGAACGCTATGACGGGATCATGGCGATCATGCTGAAGTCGTTGCGCGAAGAGCGTCAGCAAACTTATTCCGCGTTTTTGCCGATCCACCCGGAAACGGGCCGCGTTTTATATGTGCCGATGAAGCATGTCGATGGCAAAGAAGGCACGATCACCTTTGACGACGAAGATGGCCGCGAATGGACGCTTCCTGTGACCGGCGGCAATGTGAAATTGCAGTGGAAGCCTGATTTCGGCGCGCGCTGGGCGGCGTTGGGTGTGGACTTTGAGATGTATGGCAAGGACCACAGCACCAACACGCCGATCTATGACGGTATTTGTGAGGTGCTCGGCGGTCGTAAACCCAATCACATGACGTATGAGCTGTTTTTGGACGAAGACGGCCAGAAGATCTCAAAATCCAAGGGCAATGGCCTGACGATCGACGAATGGCTGACCTATGCCAGTTCGGAAAGCCTGTCGTATTTCATGTATCAAAAGCCCAAGACGGCCAAACGGATGCATTTTGATGTGATCCCGCGCGCGATGGATGAATACCACCAGCAACTGCGCGCCTATCCGGGCCAAGATGTGGCGGGGCAGGTGAATAACCCGGTCTGGCATATTCATTCCGGTACGCCACCCCAAAGCCATATGGTGGTGCCGTTCTCAATGCTGTTGAATCTCGCGTCCGTTTCGGCGGCCAAGGATGCGGCGGGCCTGTGGGGGTTTATCAAGCGCTATGCGCCCGGTGCATCGGCTGA
>CBDTUV010000252.1:0-4461 GCA_965363575.1 uncultured Pseudorhodobacter sp.
GCCCCGACCAGATGCACGGCTTTGAACACCGCCTCACCACCGACATCTACCCCGCCGATTTCGGCTGGACCCCCGATTACCGCAAACCGGGTGAGCGTATTGATTGGTGGTATCACAACCTCGGTTCCGTCACCGGTGCCGGCGTCGCCGAGATCACCAACCAGCTTGAATATGACGATGATGTCGCCCACCAAACCCGCCAAAAACTGTTCGACCTGTCGCGCGGCACCCCCGCCGGGACTGAGGCCCGCCCATGGTGTCTGACCGTCAGCTTCACCCACCCGCATGACCCCTATGTCGCGCGCCGCAAATATTGGGATCTTTACAATGATTGCGCGCACTTGGACGCCCCAGATGCCATCCCCTACGCCGACCAAGACCCCCATTCAAAACGCCTGATTGATGCCTGCGATACCGATAAATTCACCATCACGCCTGATCACATCCGCCGCGCCCGCCAAGGCTATTTCGCCAATATCTCTTACATCGACGATAAAATCGGTGAAATCCTGCAAACGCTGGCCGATACCCGGCAAGAGGCGATCATCATTTTCGTCTCCGATCATGGCGATATGCTGGGCGACCGTGGCCTGTGGTTCAAAATGAACTTTTTTGAAGGCTCGGCCCGTGTGCCGCTGATGATCTGCGCCCCCGGCCTTACCCCACATCTTGAAACCACCCCAGTCTCCACCATTGACGTGACCCCCACGCTTTGCGATCTGGCAGGCATTGATATGTCGGCGGTGATGCCATGGACCGATGGTGTCAGCCTGCTCCCACTGGCGCAGGGCGCCGAACGCACCGCCCCCGTCGCCGTTGAATACGCCGCCGAAGGCTCGATCACGCCTTTGGTCATGCTGCGCTATGGCAAATGGAAATACACCCGCTGCTTGGCCGACCCCGATCAGTTGTTTGATATCGAGGCCGACCCGCAAGAGCGCACAAACCTTGCCGCAGATCCCGCCCACGCAGGCACCCTGCAAACCCTGCGCGCCAAATCCGAAGGGCGCTGGGACCTACGCGCCTTTGACGCGGGCGTCCGTGAAAGCCAAGCCCGCCGCTGGGTGGTGTATGAGGCGCTGCGTCAGGGTGGCTATTACCCTTGGGATTTCCAACCCCTGCAAAAAGCGTCTGAACGCTACATGCGCAACCACATGGACCTCAACGTACTCGAGGAAAACAAACGTTTCCCGCGCGGCGAATAGGTCGCTTCATGTGCGGGGGCAGTCAGCGCCGCCTCCGGCAGGTCAGAATTGACAAAGCGCGCGATTAGCGCTGCACAAACGGTTGACCGCGTCTTCAGCCTTCCGCCAACCACGCCCGCGCGGTGTCCAACTCGCCCAGATCAAACGTGCGCAGCCTTGTGGCCATAAACGCCCCCGCCGCCTTGGTCAGCGGGCTGATCCAGCCCATATCCGACACCACGGCGCAGTGGGTAATATGCGGGATGATCTTGATGTCAAACTTCATCCCTTTCCACAGCATCATCGGATCAAAGCCTTGAAAGTCCTCTATGATTTCCAGCAGTTTGATCTTGTCATGCTTTGCCACAAAATCCGCCAACGGTCCGGAAAGCGCGTCGAAATCCTCCTCCGTCACCTTGCCCGACACCGTAAACTCAAAGGTCTTGGTCGCGTCAATCGCCCGATAGCTGGTAGCCATGATCTGTCCCTTCATCTGCGTGAAAGCTCAGTGTACCACACCCAAGCCGCTCCGGCTCTGCGCCAAATCAATACCGCATGGCCTGCACCCGCGTCCGCCTTAAGATTGGGTTAACAAAAATAGAAATATCCATATAAATCATAGTCTTGACAAAATAATCGCGCGCGATTCATCATGCGGACTGATCAGCCAAAATCACCTCGGCCCCTTTCCACCCCATCAAAATGGCCGGCGCGTTGGTATTGCCCGCGATCAGGTTTGGAAAGGCCGATGCATCACAAACCCGCAAGCCTTCGACCCCCAAAACCCGCAGCCGATTGTCCACCACATCCCCCATCCGGCAAGTACAAGACGGATGATAAACCGTCCCCGACCGCGCCCGAAAATCGGCAATCAAATCCGCGTCCGAAACCACCGCTGGCCCCGGCCTCAATTCCTCGGCGATCACCTCGGCCATCGGCCTTTGGGCAGCAATTTTACGGATGAATTTCACCGCCGCCAACATCTCGGTCACATCATGATCGGTCGAATAGGCATTCCCCACGATCTGGGGCGGCACAAACGGATCAGCCTCGCGAATTTTCAACCAGCCCCGCGACGTCGGCCTGCAATTTGACAGCCCAATCGACAGCCCCGAAAACGGGTCCGGCGTCAACAAGGGCCGCTCGCCCACCTTGGGAACCAGCGTCGAAAATGCCTGCATATAAAGCTGCATATTCGGGCGGTCCAAATCGGGCGAGGTGCGGAAAAACCCTCCGGCATGATTGATGCTTTTCGACAGCACCCCCTTGCCCCGCAACAGGTACTCCATCCCCACCAACGCCTTGCCCCACCAAGGGCGCAAAATGTCATTATAGGTGGGCACCTTCATCCGAAACGTATAATTCAGCCCTTGATGGTCGTTCAAATTGCCGCCTACGTTGTCGTTGCCCACCAAAACCGGCACCCCTAATCCCGCCAAGTGACCAGCAGGCCCGATCCCCGACAATTGCAACAACTGCGGCGAATTGATCGCGCCCCCCGCCAAAATCACTTCCCGCGCGCGGATCACCTCACGGTTCCCTCCCCGCGCCACCTCGACCCCCACGGCGCGCATGCCTTCAAACACCACGCGGGTCACATGGGCATGGGTGCGGACCTCCAAATTCGAGCGCTTCATGGCTGGGCGCAAAAACGCCCGCGCGGTGGAATTGCGCCGCCCGCCCTTGATTGTCATCTGGTAAACGCCCGCCCCTTCTTGGGCAGCCCCGTTAAAATCGGCCGTCTCGGCCAAGCCCGCCTGCGCACAAGCGTCCAGATAGTTGCGCACCAAAGGGTGCAACCCGTCCTTATTGGCCGAAATAAACAACGGCCCGCCAGCGCCGCGCCACGCATCCGCACCCGCCTCATTATCCTCAATCGCGCGGTAGGCCGCCAAGGCCGCATCCCAGCCCCAATCGCTGCCACCAACAGCGCCCCATTCGTCATAATCCGCTTTCTGACCCCGGATCCAAACCATCGCGTTGATTGACGATGATCCGCCCAAAACCTTACCGCGCGGCCAGTAATCGCGGTTGCCGCCAAGGCCCGGATCGGCATCGGTTTCATAGGCCCAGTTCACAGCCTTGTTGTAAAACAACTTGCCATAGCCCAAGGGCATAGAGATGAAAAACCGCCGATCCGACCCGCCCGCCTCCAGCACCAAAACCTTATGCTTGCCCGATGCGCTCAACCGCTCGGCAAGCACCGACCCGGCAGACCCTGCGCCCACGATCAAAAAATCAATTTCTGCCACCCGGCACCCCATTTGCTATTGCCGCCAGCCTAGCGATCAAAGTCGCCTGCGCCTTAGCCCAAAGCGACGGGCAATGTCGAGTTTCACCTAGCCAGCGATCTCAAATCGCGGCGCATAGGTAACGGGAAAATTCACTGACCGGGCGATGAAACACACTTCGTGAATGCGGTGATGAATGGACTCCGCCGCCACCAGATCCGTCCCTGCCGCGACCCAAATCGCCGGGCGCAACTCAGCTAAGACAAACCGCCCCGCGCCACCGGGACCAACTTCGCCGACCCCCAACGGGCTATCCTCATAGCGTGTTACAACAACGCCAGCCTCGGCCGCGTAATGCAAATACCACAGCATATGACAGGCCGAGAGGGCCGAGAGCAGCAAATCTTCAGGGTTCATCTTGCCCGGATCACCGCCCAAAAGCGGATCATTGGAACAATGCACCACGGGCTTGCCCGGAACCGCAATATCCCATGTCCGGGCATAGCCTTTGTAATGCGCCGTGCCCGCGCCCGTATTACCCGTCCAAACAACGCGGCTGGTGTAATCATGCACGCCCTTACCCCTTCATCTCGGCCCAAATACCTAAACAGCTTCAACGCCAAATGCGGCGTTTGGACTTAGCGCCCCTTCCAAACCGGATCGCGCTTTTCGGCAAAGGCTCGCGCACCTTCCAATTGATCGTCAGATGAATAGAGCCTGTCGACTGTCGCCAACTGCCGCTTGGTGATCCGGTTCAGCGCGTCTTGAAAGCGCATATCTTCGGCCTCGCGCACCACTTCCTTGATAGCGGCATAAACCAGCGGCGGTCCGGATTCCAACAACCGCGCCAAATCCCAAGCCCGCGCCAACAAATCGCCGGGCGCGCAGATGTCCTTGATCAAGCCCCAGCGCTGCGCCTCATTCACATCAAACCAGCGCCCGGTCAGCAGCAAATCCATCGCAACATGGTACGGAATGCGCTTGGGAAGCTTGATCGATGCGGCATCGGCCACCGTGCCAGACCGAATTTCAGGCAGCGCGAAAGT
>CBDTUV010000253.1:0-4405 GCA_965363575.1 uncultured Pseudorhodobacter sp.
CTGCGGTAACTGTTGTGACGATGCAGCCGCAGACCGCGACGCTGACCACCACTTTGCCGGGTCGCGTTGCCGCATCGGCCATGGCCGAGGTGCGGCCGCAAGTCGCTGGCATCATCACGAAGCAGCTTTTCAAAGAGGGCGGGCCAGTGGCCGCAGGCGATGCGTTGTATCAGATTGACCCTGCCAGCTATGATGCCGCCCTTGCGCAGGCAGAGGCCGCCGTCGCCCAAGCACAAGCGCAGTTGAAAGCAGCGCTTAAATCGGCCGAGCGGGTGGATGCTTTGCAATCGCGCAACGTCGTCAGCAGTCAGGCCAAGGATGATGCAGATGCTACCCGCGCCGCCGCCGAAGCCAACGTGCAAGCTGCCGAGGCGTTACGCGTGGCCGCACAAATTGAAAAGGATCGCACAACCATCCACGCCCGCCTTTCGGGCGAGATTGGCTTGTCGCAAACCAGCCCAGGTGCTTTGGTAACGGCCAGCCAAGCCGCACCGCTGGCGATTATCCGGAACATCGACCCAGTCTATGTGAATGTAACACAATCGGCGGCTGATCTATTGGATTGGCGCCGGGGCCACACGGCGGCGCAACTACAAAATCTCGACGCCAACGTGAAATTGACACTTGCCGACGGCAGCACGTTTGAACATAGCGGAAGCTTGACTGCGGCGGAACCAAGCGTTGATGAACAAACCGGTGTCGTTTTGCTGCGCATGGAATTTGCCAACCCTGACATGCTGTTGCTGCCGGGTATGTATGTTCAGGTTGAAATGCCGACCCGCACGCTCGACAATGTTTTTCTGGTTCCTCAAGAGGCCGTCGCGCGTGATCAGCGTGGCCAAGCGACGGTACTTGTTGTCGATCAAGACAATGTGGTGCAGTCCAAAGTGGTGCACATCCTTACTGATCAAGGTGCGGATTGGATCGTTGATGCAGGCTTGGAGGCGGGCGATCGCGTGGTCGTGTCCGGGTTGCAAAAAACCGCAGTTGGCGCAACTGTTGCCGGCGAAGAGCGGTCCAGCACCGATTAACCCCATGCCACGGGCTGCGCATGCCATCCGCCTGACATCGCCCACATTTGATTGACGTCCGCCTACTTTGGACCCTGTTTCGAAAGAGCCACAATGGCCCGCTATTTCATCGACCGCCCGATCTTTGCTTGGGTTATTGCCCTATTCATTTCTGGTCTCGGGATACTCTCGATTCTGTCTTTACCTATTGCCCAATACCCGCAGATCGCCTCGCCTTCGGTGGCAATACGTGCCGCTTATCCCGGCGCGTCGGCGGAAACTGTGGCGAATACGGTAACCCAAGTGATTGAGCAGCAGATGACCGGACTGGATGGGCTACGGTATTTCTCATCGAATTCGTCCGCAGCCGGGGGTGCAAGCATTACGCTGACGTTTGAAACCGGAACAGACCCCGATATCGCGCAGGTTCAAGTACAAAACAAACTGTCTCAGGCAACCGCTCTGCTGCCTGAGGCGGTTCAGCGTCAAGGAGTTACGGTGCAAAAATCCTCATCAGGTTTTTTGATGGTTGTTGCGCTCATTTCTGATGGTGGCAGCTATAATGCGACAGATTTAGCGGACTACCTATCATCGAATATCGTTAATGATATCAGTCGCGTCGATGGTGTTGGCAGCGTGCAGGTGTTTGGCGCGCAATATGCGATGCGCATATGGTTGGACCCTGCGAAACTGGCTGCCTTCAATCTGACACCCACGGATATTGTCGTGGCCGTATCCGAGGAAAACGCCCAAATCTCGGCCGGGTCATTTGGCGCATTGCCCGCAATTGAGGGGCAACAGTTGAATGCCACGATAACCGCTCAATCGCTGCTGCGTACCCCCGAAGACTTTCGCCAGATTGTCATTCGTGCTGAAACCAATGGCGGTTTGGTGCTGCTGAATGATGTTGCACGGGTTGAGGTGGGGGCCGAAAGCTATTCCACCATCTCGCGGTTCAATCGCGCGAATTCCACTGGAATGGCGATATCATTGGCGCCGGGCGCGAATGCTTTGGATACCGCCAATGCGGTAAAGGCGCGGCTTGCGGAACTGTCGGGATTTTTTCCCGATGGCATGCGTTATGTGATCCCTTATGACACCACACCCTTTGTTCTGATTTCAATCAAAGAGGTCGTGAAAACGCTGATAGAAGCCGTTGTGTTGGTCTTTCTGGTCATGTTGTTATTCCTGCAAAACCTGCGCGCGACAATCATTCCAACGCTTGTGGTGCCTGTAGTATTGCTGGGCACCTTTGGCGTTTTGGCGGCCTTTGGTTTCTCAATCAATTCACTGACCATGCTTGCCATGGTTCTGGCCATTGGTTTGCTGGTCGATGATGCTATCGTGGTGGTCGAAAACGTAGAGCGGATAATGGAACAGGAAGGTGCGAGCCCCTTGGAGGCAACGCGCAAATCCATGGATGAAATTACTGGCGCACTTATCGGTATCGCAGTGGTCTTGACCGCTGTTTTCGTGCCTATGGCATTTTTTCCCGGCTCTACTGGCGTGATCTACAAGCAGTTTTCTATCACGATTATTTCGGCAATGGTGCTTTCAGTGGTTCTGGCGCTGACGCTGACGCCTGCTTTGTGCGCGACGCTGCTAAAGCCCAAAACAGTGCCCAAGCGTACTGGCCCTTTTGCGTGGTTCAATAAGGGCTTTGGGGCCACATTATCGGGCTATGCTGCAAGCGTGGCTTGGATCGTGCGCCGCCCGTTTCGGGTTGGTCTCATCTATGTTGCCATCATTGCCGCAACTGTGTTTTTGTTCATGCGCACTCCCGGCGGCTTTTTGCCAGCCGAGGACCAAGGCATCCTCTTCACGTTGATTCAGACGCCTACGGGCGCGACAGCCGAGCGGACCCTTGATGTCGTCAAACAGGTTGAGGATTATTTTCTTGATACGGAGGGTGATGTCGTTCAATCCGCCTTTGGCGTTGTCGGCTTCAGCTTTGCGGGTCAAGGCCAGAACCAAGCGTTGGCCTTTGTGCGATTGAAGGACTGGTCCGAACGTACCGAACCGAGGCAAAGCGTGCAGGCGCTGGCGGGTCGGGCTTTTGGCGCACTCAGCCAAATTCAAGACGCGATGGTGTTTCCAATAGTTCCGCCGTCGGTGATAGAACTTGGCAACACCTCCGGATTTGATTTTTACCTTCAGGCCCGAGGCGGGCAAAGCCATTCAGAGCTGTTGGCGGCACGTAACCAACTCCTTGGGATGGCGGCCCAAAGCCCGCTTATAGCTTCGGCCCGTCCCAGTGGGCTAGAGGATGCGGCACAGTTCAATCTGGACATCGACTGGCGGAAAGCAGGGGCGATGGGCGTCTCTGCCACCGATGTCGGCGCGTTGCTTACCACAGCATGGGCTGGGCGCTATGTGAACGACTTTATTGACCGTGGACGGATCAAAAGGGTTTATGTTCAAGGCGAAGCCTCGGCTCGTGCGGCCCCGTCCGATCTAGAAAAATGGCGGGTGCGCAATGCTAGCGGCGGTTTGGTGCCGTTTTCCAACTTTGCAATGGCATCTTGGGTTTTTGGCCCGCAAGGCGTGACTCGCTATAACGGTGTTTCCGCCATGCAAATCCAAGGCTCACCCGCCACAGGCGTCAGCACGGGCGAGGCGATTGCTGAAATTGAGCGTTTGGTCACCCAACTTCCACCCGGGTTTGGCGCGGCTTGGACCGGCCTGTCGCTGGAGGAACAGCAAAGCGGTAACCAAGCGCCCTTGCTCTATGCGTTATCGTTGGCAGCAGTGTTTTTGGCACTTGCGGCGCTCTATGAAAGTTGGTCGATTCCCTTCGCGGTGATGCTGGCAATGCCAATCGGCGTGTTGGGAACGCTGCTTGCCGCGTGGCTGGGCGGGTTTGAAAACGGAGTATTCTTTCAGGTGGGGCTGCTGACCGTGATTGGGCTAACGGGCAAGAATGCGATCTTGATCGTTGAATTCGCACGCGAGCAGATGGACGCAGGAAAACCGCTTTATCCTGCCATCGTGGATGCGGCCCGGCAACGGTTCCGCCCCATCATTATGACCTCGATGGCATTTTCGCTTGGGGTGTTGCCTCTGGTATTGAGTACCGGGGCTGGCTCAGGTGGTCGCCAAGCGATTGGTGCTGGTGTGCTTGGTGGAACGTTGAGCGCAACACTTATTGGTGTGTTGTTTGTCCCGCTGTTCTTTGTTGCGGTGGCTTGGATTGCAGGTGCTAGGTCACGTTTGAAATAATATAGAAGAAAAACCAAAGGCATGTATCTCCCGACTCGGTCATTGCAGCTAAGTTTTAGGTAGAACGATTTGGACCTCTGATTCCCTTCAGCTATGCAACCAACGCTGCAAATTGGGGTCATCCTCAATTTGTGTGGTGGACCGGCAGCATTCGAGCCCTCAGCAATTCGGTTCTG
>CBDTUV010000254.1:0-4395 GCA_965363575.1 uncultured Pseudorhodobacter sp.
CAAGATCCCGATCATGACCGCCCCGTAGAACCAAAACCGCCCTCACCCCGCGCGGTTTCGCTCAAATCTTGCACTACTTCAAACCGCGCTTGGACCACGGGGGCGATCACCATTTGCGCAATCCGGTCACCATGGGCAATGACATAGGGCGCAACGCCAAGGTTGATCAGCGCCACCCCCAACGGGCCGCGATAATCACTGTCAATCGTGCCGGGCGTGTTGGGCAGGCTGATTCCATGCTTCAACGCAAGGCCAGAGCGTGGACGGATTTGCATTTCAAACCCCACAGGAATTTCAACCCGCAACCCCGTTGCCACGATCACCCGCCCCATCGGTGCCAGCGTGACCCCCGCTGCGCGATCCGCAGGCGCAAGGTTGGCCCGAATATCAGCCCCCGCCGCCCCTTCAGTCTCATACCTCGGCAGGCCCAGCGCAAGGTCCGCCCAATCTTCCCACATAAATCGCAACACCGGGATCATCGCCGCACCCTTCACCATCATCTGTTCAAAAATATCCATCGCGCCCTTGGGCAGGCCCTACGCCCCCAAACTCTGCGCGATCCGGTCCGCCAAACGTTTTGCCACATCTGACTTGCCCATGCGTGGCCAAGCCTCTGCGCCCGCATCCGATATCACGGTTACGGCGTTTTCAGCCCCCCCCATGATGCCCGTGCTAGGCGACACGTCATTGGCCACAATCCAGTCACAGCCTTTGCGCAGCCGTTTGGCGGTGGCATGGGCGATCACATCATCGGTTTCCGCCGCGAACCCCACAACCAAACCGGGACGGCCTGTTTTCATCTGCGCTACAGTCGCCAAAATATCCGAATTCTCGGCAAATTCCAGCGCGGGCGCGCGGCCCGATTTGTCCTTTTTCAACTTGGACCCAGCCGCATTGGCCACACGCCAATCAGCGACAGCCGCGGCAAACACTGCGGCATCGGCGGGCAAGGCCGCCTGTACTGCCGCCAACATTTGCGCTGCTGTTTCCACACGCTGAACGTTAACTCCGTTAGGTGGGGCGACGCTGGCAGGCCCGGTGACGAATGTCACGTTCGCCCCCAAATCGCGCAATGCTGCCGCCAAAGCGGTGCCTTGCGCACCAGATGATCGGTTCGCGATGTAGCGCACAGGGTCAATCGGTTCATGTGTGGGGCCAGAAGTGACCAAAATATGCTTGCCCGCAAGCGGCCCTTTTGCAAAGCCCGCCTCAATCGCGGCCAAAATCTCCAACGGTTCGGCCATGCGCCCCGGTCCAAATTCACCGCAGGCCATATCGCCATCATTTGGGCCAATGATCCGAATGCCATCGCCGCGCAATGTGGCATGATTGCGCTGTGTCGCTGCGTGCTGCCACATCCGCACATTCATCGCAGGCGCAATCAATACCGGCGTGTCCGTGGCAAGTAGCAAGGTCGAGGCCAAATCATCGGCCCGCCCCAACGCCATCTTCGCCATCAAATCCGCCGTTGCAGGGGCAACAACAATCATATCAGCCGAACGAGACAGTTGAATATGGCCCATCTCGGCCTCATCCGTCAGGTCAAACAAATCACGGTAAAGCTTGGACCCGCTGAGTGCTGAGACGGATAGCGGGGTCACAAACTGCTCGCCCGCCTTGGTCAGCACGGGTGTCACGCTGGCCCCGCGTTCGCGCAGACGGCGGATCAGATCAAGGGATTTGAACGCCGCAATACCGCCGCCGATCACAAGAAGAATACGCTTGCCTGCCAACATGATGGGTCCGTTCTTTTTGGTTGCACAGCCACCCTAGCGCCATTTTAACCCGAGGTGAACGGGGTTTGCACAAGCACGCAAAATGGCATGGGGTCAGGGCGCAGGCTTGGCAAAAGCCGCACAAGGATCATCGCGCGGCGTGGGTGCGGTCACGATCCAGCGGTCAAACGGTGGGGCCGCACCAGGATCACTTTCGATCTGGCCAAGGCTGAAAACCGTTGTCTCCGGGGCTGCGATTGCTAGGGATGCGGGGATGCCGCGGTCTTTGTCGGCATGCCCCGAGCCTGTGATGACCACGACAGGGCCGCCCGTTTCGCGCAGAGCGGTAAGTGCGGTGCGGGCAAACGCAGCATCACGCAGACGCTGCGCCGAGACCATACCCGGCAAGACCTCATCGGGAAGGGCGTTGCAATGGGCCGCCATTTGATCTGCCTCGCGCGCGGCTTGCTCGGCCGTGGGCAATGGGCTTGATAGGCCAAAACGACTTGCCTCTGCGCCAAAGACGGCTGCGGCCCCTTCGTCAAACGCGCGGCGCACGGTCGCACGGTCCAATGCTCCGCCGTATATTTTTGCCGACCCAAGTGCGGCAAAGATCGGGTGATACAAAGCATAATCCGGCCAGCCCGACCCTTCCCATTCTAAGGCTAGCGCCATGGCCTGCTGGTCATCTCGGTCCACACCGCCTGCCGATTTCGCTTGCGCGGGTGTCAGCATCTCAAACACAACTGCCGCAGGCTTCCAGCGCGCGACAAGATGTGCTTGGGTCAGGTGGTGACCCGGATTGTCATGAATTTCACCGATTATCACAATTTCAGCCGGTGCCGTCGCAGGCAAATCCGCAACAACACTTTGCTGCGCATGCACCATGGCCCCGAACATCAGGACCATGGCCGCAAACAGGGTAAAGGTTTTGGTCATCACAAGAAGTGATGCACCTCCCGCGTCCGAGTTTCAAGGTTGCGCTTCAATTTAACAAAGGCAGCGGCCTCTAATTGCCGAACCCGCTCTTTTGAAAGCCCGAGTTCTTGCCCCAGCGATTCCAGCGTGCGGCTTTCGTCGCGCAGTTTACGTTCCGTAACGATAAAGCGTTCGCGTGGGTTCAAATCGCTCATCGCTTTGACCAACCAATCGCGCAAATGCGCCCGGTCATGGCTGTCTTCGACCACATCGGCGGCCTGCGCACCTTCATCTTCCAGCGCGTCGATCCACTCGCGGCCTTCATCCTCGGTCGATTGTGTGGCATTCAACGAAAAATCTGATCCGGCAAGCCTGCCATCCATCATTTCCACATCATGCACCGGCACGCCGATTTCACTGGCGATCATCGCGCGCAATTGATGGCCATCCAGCGTCTCACCACGCTGGTTCGCCTCACGTTCAATTTTCGCCTGCACGCGGCGCAGGTTAAAAAACAATGCTTTTTGGCTGCTGGTGGACCCTGTACGCACCATCGACCAGTTGCGCATCACATAGTCTTGGATGCTCGCCTTGATCCACCACACCGCATATGTCGAAAAGCGCACGCCACGATCCGGATCAAACTTATCCGCCGCCTTCATCAGTCCCAATGACGCCTCTTGGATCAGGTCGTTCATCGGGGCGCCATAGCGGCGAAACTTGGATGCCATGCTAATCGCCAGTCGCATGTAAGCCGTGATCAATCGGTGCAGCGCCGCTTCATCGCGCTGATCGCGCCATGCATAGGCAAGGCGCAATTCCGTCTCGGCATCCAAAAGTTCTGCCTTCATCGCTTGGCGCGACATGGTTTGGTCGCTATATCCAGCCAGTGCCATTCTACACCCCCAAGTGTTCGCTTGCCAGCTTATCGCTGCTTTCCTAACTTCTACGCGGACCCCTGCCGATTGGATCAAACCTCGTGACTAAAAATTCACTTCTTGCCCTGACATTGGTGACCGGTGGCGCAAAATCAGGTAAATCCCGTTTTGCCGAAGGGCTGGTGATGGCCACAAACCGCCCGCGCTTCTACATCGCAACGGCGCAGGTTTGGGACGCCGAGATGCAGGCCAAGATTGACGCGCACCGCGATGATCGCGGGAACGGTTGGCACACCATCGAGGCGCCGCGCGATATCGGTGCAGCCCTTACCCAAGTCCCGCCCGATGCCGTGGTGCTGTTGGATTGCGCCACGATGTGGCTGACCAATTGCATGCTGACAGATGCCGATTTGGGGGCTGAGGCCGAGGCGCTGTTTGCAGCCCTTGCCACCTGCCCCGCCCCCGTGGTTGTGGTCACCAATGAATTGGGATGGTCAATTGTCCCTGACACTGCGCTGGCCCGGCGATTTCGCGATGCCCAAGGGCGGTTGAACCAACAGCTTGCCGCGCGGGCAGACTTGGTGGTCGCGGTAATTGCGGGCCTGCCTTTGGTTTTAAAGGGGACGTTATGACGAAATTGCCCCACACCCGCTTTCCAAAAACTCGATTTCACTGGGTCCGGCACGGCCCAACCCATGCCAAAACGCTTGTTGGCTGGTCTGATCTGCCTGCCGATTTGTCCGATACTGCTGCCATCGCGCGGTTGTCGGCGCATTTGCCTGATGCGCCAGTAATCTCATCTACGCTTATCCGGGCCAGTGCCACGGCCGATGCGGTCATGGGCCAGCGCCATCGATTGCCGCATGATCCGGATCTGCGCGAAA
>CBDTUV010000255.1:0-4392 GCA_965363575.1 uncultured Pseudorhodobacter sp.
GCTGTTCAAGCACAGGTTTTCACCCCGCCAAAAAACCCGGCCAAAAACCCCGGCGCAAACCTTACCCCAATCCCATCCAACACCCCACGCACGCACTCTTGCCACCATTGCGCGGGTCAGGTAGGGCAAAATTACAAGGTGTAGGCCAGTCTCGATTGGCCTGTCCACAATAGGCCTATCTGCAAAAGGGATGATCATGGAAGTTTTGGTATGGATCGGCGCGGCCCTATCCTTGATCGGCGTTGCAGGCCTAGCGTATTGCATCATGCTCGCCCTGCGCGCCCGCAATTCTGGCCTGCCCGAGGATGCGATGCGCCAAGCCTTGCAAAAGGTCGTGCTTTACAACATGGGCGCGCTGGGTGTGTCCGCGCTGGGGTTGATGCTGGTGGTTTTGGGCATTTTCCTCGGGTAACCCCCCTTAGGCGTCGTTCAAATCGCTCAGGGAAATCCCCTGCCGGATCAGGTCATCCAACAAAGGTGCCGGCGTCCAGATATCGGGGTCATCCTGCGCCAATCGGTTCAGATCCTCGCGCAGCACAATCAGCCCGCGCGTTTCTGCCCACAGCATCGGGCCACCGCCCCAGCGTGGAAATCCAGCCCCCAAAACCATTGCCACATCAATATCTGACGGGCGCAGCGCCTTGCCATCGCCAATCATCCGCAACCCGGCATTGGCCAAAGCCGCCAGCACAGGTGGCGCCAACCCGGCCCACAGATTGATCTGACCTTTTGGCGCGGCACTTGTCCGGTCATTCGGGCGGCGCATCCCCCAACGGCCCAACAAATCCAACACAGGTTCGGGGCCATGCTTGGCCTCCAACACCGCCAGCGCAGCCGAAAGCGCGGTCGCAAGCCCTGCATTGATCCCATTGCCTTGGCCTTGCACCACAGCCCGCCCCAAGCGTTTCAACACGGCCAACAGCGTGGCAATCGCTTCAGGTTCTGTGGTGTCACGCACCAAAACTTCGGCCAAGTTGCCATTCGCCGTGGCCGGCATCAAAACAAGCCCCAAGCCCCGCGGCCCGCCTTCGCCCACCCGGCCCATGCTGACAATCGGCGCGCCCGCCTTGACCGTCACTTGCGGCACCACAGCCCCCGGCAGCCGGTACGCCCCGGTCAAAAACAGCATATCCGCCACATCACTCTCGGCTTCGGCCTCTACCAGCGCAGGCACCACCCGCGCCCAGCGCGCATCATGCTCGGACTGTGTGATCTTCTCCTCGGCAAGCTCCGTGGCCAGCGCCGTGGCAATCGCCTCCAACCCGGTGGCCAAACCATCGGCGTCCCGGTCGGCCAAGGTCACATCATACCCGCCCGCCAATACGTCACACACAAGGCGCACCGCGTCCGCCCCGGCCCCCAGCACCGTCACTTGCGCCACAACCCCGGCTTTGGCCTTGGCCCCCACCATGCGGCCCATCCGGCGCTCGGCAAAAAACACATGGCGCAAGGCCTGCGCCTCTGGCGTTTCCACCAATTCGGCAAAGGCCGCGCGTTCAAAGGCAAGCCCTTGCTCAAATGGCAAAAGCTGGGCTGCCTCAACACAATCAATAATCCGCTTTGGCCCCGGAATATGGGCCATGTCTTGCATGCGCCGCGCCTCGGCAATCGCCACGCTGTAAGCTTTGGGGTCACGAAACCCATCATTGCGCGCGCGTGTCGGCACTGGTACCGATCCTGCCATGTGCAGCGCCATCGCAATCGCGGCCTGCTCCAAATCCCGCTCTACCACCTTGTCCAAAATCCCCAAGGCAAGCGCTTCGACCGCAGAAATGGGCTTGCCGGTCAACATCAGGCGCAAGGCGTCCTTTGCACCGATCAGGCGCGGCAAACGCTGCGTCCCCCCGGCCCCCGGCAATATCCCCAAACCCACCTCGGGCAAGCCAAGCTTGGCATCGGCCACAGCCACGCGGCGATGGGCAGCAAGTGCCAGTTCTAACCCGCCGCCCAGTGCGGTGCCGTGCAGGCCCGCGACCACAGGCTTGGCACTGGCTTCTATCAAGTCGCACAAATCAGGTAACAACGGGTCCATCGGCGGCTTGCCAAATTCGGAAATATCGGCCCCGGCCGGAAACGTCCGGCCCCGTGCCAACAATACCACGGCCCGCACGTGGGCATCGGCATTTGCCGCGACCACCGCGTCGGCCAATGCCGCACGCAACCCTGCCCCCAGCGCATTTACTGGCGGGTTGTCGATCCACAGCACCCGCACCGCGCCGTGCGCTTCGGTTGTAATCGGTGATGCTGTCTCAATTTGCATATGCCTGCCCAAACCTAACAGGCCCAGCGCCTGCCCTTAGGCGTATTAACAAGCCTAGCCGCGGTCATTGCAATCCCAAGCTGCGTCTTTTGCAGCCCAAACCCGCAAATTCCGGCCTAAACAGGCATGTTGTCAAACA
This sequence comes from uncultured Pseudorhodobacter sp., assembly GCA_965363575.1. Classification (GTDB taxonomy): domain Bacteria; phylum Pseudomonadota; class Alphaproteobacteria; order Rhodobacterales; family Rhodobacteraceae; genus Pseudorhodobacter. Next base: position 2,400 of record CBDTUV010000255.1, read on the forward strand.
ACGCCTCAACCTCATCATCGGTTGGCAGCGATGCGCCACGATCCACGACCGCCCCCGGCATCATTGCCATCAGCGCCCGCATTTCATCAAACAGACCCGGCAGGCTCTGTGCCTTTGGCTTGAAATGCAGCTTTTCATTGGCATTTGCAGCCATATCTTTGAAATTATGAGTCATAACATCCCCCTTATCTTTGCAGTTATTGGGCTTTTGCAGCACAAGCCCGGCAAAACGGTGTAAATGGTACGGCATCAAGCCGCTCTTGGCCAATTGGCTCAGCACATTTTGCACAGATACCAAACGACTCGTCCTCGATCCGGGCAAGGGCTGCCTTGATCATGCGGATTTCTTGCTGGCCCGACAGGCCCAGACCTTCCAGCACCTCATCGGCCTCACGCTCGGTGGCAAGATCGTCCCAATCCTTGGACTGGTGACTTTCCAACTCGGCGTCAATCCCGTCCAAACGCGCCTCAAGAGCCGCAAGCCGCGCGTCAAGTTGCGCCTTCCTGTCACGAAGCTTCGTCATCTCTGCCCTCCTTGTGGCGAATGCTATGATAGACACACCCCACCGAGCGCGACCTTGACCCAAATCAATTTTTGCATATATTCAATTCTTGAAATGTGTTTTAAGCGTGTTATATCACCACCAACCAAAACATACAGAGGTCGCCATGAAACCGCTTGTCCACGCCTTTTTTGACCAAGCCACCAATACTCTGACCTATGTGGTCCGCGAACCGAGTGGCCGGGCCTGCGCCATCATCGATTCCGTGTTGGATTTTGACTATGCGTCAGGGCGCACCGATACCCGCTCCGCCGATGCGGTGATTGGCTTTATCACAGACGAAAAGCTTGATCTGCAATGGATTTTGGAAACCCATGTCCACGCCGATCACTTGTCTGCAGCCCCCTACATCCAAGAACGCTTGGGCGGTAAAATCGGCATTGGCCAACAGATCACTGTGGTCCAGGAAACCTTTGGCAAAGTCTTTAATGAAGGCACCCGGTTTCAGCGTGACGGCTCGCAATTTGACCAGCTCTTTGCCCAAGGCGACAGCCTGATGATCGGCCAAATGCGCGCCGATGTGCTGCACACACCCGGCCACACGCCTGCCTGCCTGACCTATGTGATCGGCGATGCGGCCTTTGTCGGTGACACCTTGTTCATGCCCGATTTCGGCACCGCGCGCTGCGACTTCCCCGGCGGATCGTCGGCCACCCTGTTTGATTCGGTGCAAAAAATTCTGGCCCTACCAGATGCCACCCGCATTTTTGTTGGCCACGACTACAAAGCACCGGGCCGCGAAGAATTTGCGTGGGAAACCACCGTGGGCGCGCAAAAGGCGCTAAATATCCACATTGGCGCCGGCAAATCCAAAGAGGCGTTTATCGCCATGCGTGATGCCCGCGATGCCACCTTGGCCATGCCGCGCCTGATCATCCCGTCGCTGCAAATCAACATGCGCGCAGGCAATCTGCCCGAGGCCGAGGATAACGGCCAATCCTATCTGAAAGTGCCGATTAACGGCCTGTAACACGCGCTTTGCCAGCCGCCGCGCAAAGCGCTATACCCCCCGAAACAGACCCAAACGCCTGAGGATAGAATGATACAAGACGCATGGATTTTTGGCCTGATCGGCGGTTTGATGATCGGGTCAGCCGCAGCGCTATATTTGCTGGTCAATGGCCGCATCATGGGCGCATCGGGCATTTTGGGCGGGCTAATCGATGGCTCGGCGCGCAACACCGTTACCGAACGCGCCGCCTTTATCGCAGGGCTGGTAGTTGTGCCGGGCGTGCTGGCCTTGCTGATCGGGGGGGCGCAAACCCATATCACCAGCAACCCGGTTGTGATTGTCGTGGCAGGGCTTTTGGTTGGCATCGGCACACGGCTGGCCAATGGTTGCACATCGGGCCACGGGGTTTGTGGCATATCGCGTCTGTCGCTGCGCGGTATTGTGTCCACTGTGCTCTATCTGCTGGCAGGCGGGGTGA
>CBDTUV010000256.1:0-4382 GCA_965363575.1 uncultured Pseudorhodobacter sp.
GCTCAGATCAATCGCCAACGACTGCCCATAGGTCGGGCTGCCCCGCCGAATATCAACCACCACATCGCGCATCGCACCACGCGCACAGCGCACCAACTTGGCCTGCGCATGCGGCGGCGATTGGAAATGCAGCCCCCGCACCGTGCCAACCTTGGCCGAAAGCGAATGGTTGTCTTGTACGAAATCAATCTCAATCCCGGCCTCTTGCATCCGCGCGCGGTTCCAGCTTTCCGAAAAAAATCCCCGCGCATCGCCGTGCCGCGCAGGCGTTATGATAAGAACCCCAGACAGGGCCGTGGTTTGGACATCTAACATAAGCTTGGCATTCCTGAAAAATCGACCAATATCTGAACACGTCATTCAACACCCCTGCGTCGCACAAATCCAAGCGCTGCAAAAGCAAAAATCCCCAAACCCGCCACAGTAAACTGCGTCTTTTCAACCATCACGCTGCAAACCCCGGCGCAATTGCGGCGTTTCACCCTTGGAGTGGCCTTAAAAATTTGGCAAACATGGGGCCATAAATCCGATTAGGAATGTTTCATGCCTCCTCACTCTGTCGCCGCAGCACCGCTTTCAGGTCATGCCCTGACCCACCTTCAGCGGCTCGAGGCTGAAAGCATCCACATCATGCGCGAGGTGGTCGCCAACGCCGACAATCCGGTCATGCTCTATTCCGTTGGCAAAGACAGTGCTTGCATGCTGCATCTGGCGAAAAAGGCGTTCTATCCCGCGCCGCCGCCCTTTCCCTTGCTCCACGTTGATACCACTTGGAAATTCCAGGACATGTACAAGCTGCGCGAAAAGGCAGCGCGCGATGCGGGCATGGACCTGATCGTCCACCAAAACCCCGAGGCTGTGGCCCAAGGCATCAACCCATTCGATCACGGCTCCATGCACACCGACATGTGGAAAACCGAAGGTTTGAAACAAGCGCTGACCCAGTATAAATTCGACGTAGCCTTTGGCGGCGCGCGGCGGGATGAGGAAAAATCCCGCGCCAAGGAACGCATCTTTTCCTTCCGCTCGGCCAATCATCGCTGGGACCCAAAGCAACAGCGCCCTGAACTTTGGAAACTCTACAACACCCGCAAGGCCAAAACGGAATCCATCCGTGCCTTTCCGCTGTCAAACTGGACGGAACTGGACATCTGGCAATATATCCATCTGGAAAATATCGAAATTGTGCCTTTGTACTTCTCCGCCCCCCGCCCGGTGGTTGAATGGAACGGCATGCTGATCATGGTCGATGATGAACGCTTTCCACTGGCGCAGGGTCAGGTCCCCGAAATGCGCTCCGTCCGCTTTCGCACGCTGGGCTGCTATCCTTTGTCAGGCGCCGTCGAAAGCATGGCCACCACCTTGCCTGAAGTCATCCAAGAAATGCTGCTGACCACCACGTCTGAGCGCCAAGGCCGCGCGATTGACCACGATCAAGCCGCCAGCATGGAAAAGAAAAAACAAGAGGGGTATTTCTGAATGTCCGCCAATACTCCAAAAGACACCTCCTTCGTCACCGACACGCTGATCGCCCAAGATATCGACGCCTATCTGACCAAGCATCAGCACAAAACCATGCTGCGCTTTATCACCTGCGGTTCGGTCGATGATGGCAAATCCACGCTGATCGGCCGCCTGCTTTATGACAGCAAGATGATCTTTGAAGATCAACTCGCCAGCTTGGAACGCGACAGCAAGGCCCACGGCACCCAAGGTGCTGGCATCGACTTTGCCTTGCTGGTCGATGGTCTGGCGGCAGAACGCGAACAAGGCATCACCATCGACGTGGCCTACCGCTTTTTCGCCACCGACAAGCGTAAATTCATCGTCGCCGACACCCCCGGCCATGAACAATACACTCGCAACATGGTCACAGGCGCCTCCACCGCTGACCTCGCGGTAATCTTGATCGACGCGCGCCAAGGCGTGCTGACCCAAACGCGGCGCCATTCCTACCTCGTCAACCTGCTGGGCATCAAAAACATCGTGCTTGCGGTGAACAAGATGGATCTTGTCGGCTACAGCCAATCCCGCTTTGACGAAATCGTCGCCGAATACGCCCAATTCGCCGAAAAAATCGGGATGAAATCTTTCCTTCCCATCCCCATTTCGGGCCTTGGCGGCGACAACATCGTCACCCGCTCCGAAAACACCCCGTGGTACACCGGCCCCACCCTTCTGGCCCACCTTGAGGATGCGCCGATAAACGTGGCCCAGATGCAAGACGAGCCCTTCCGCATGGCCGTGCAATGGGTCAACCGCCCCAATCTCGACTTCCGCGGCTTTGCAGGCCTCATCGGCTCCGGCAGCATCGCCCCCGGTGACGCCATCCGTATCCTGCCCTCCGGCAAAACCACCACCGTCAAATCCATCGTCACCTATGGCGGCACCCTTGACCGTGCCGTCGCAGGTCAGTCCGTCACCCTCACCTTCGCGGATGAGGTGGACTGTTCACGCGGCGACATCATCACCGCCTCCGACGCCCCTTGCGAAGTCGCCGATCAGTTTGAGGCGACTTTGGTCTGGATGGGTGAGGCTGAAATGCTCCCCGGCCGCCCCTACCTGCTCAAAATGGGCACCCAAACCATGACCGCCACAGTGACCGAGCCGAAGTATGAGGTGAACGTCAACACCCTCGAACACCTCACCTCGCAAACCCTCGCCCTCAACGCCATCGGCGTCGTCAACATCTCCACCGACCGCGCCGTCCCGTTTGAGGCGTATACCCAAAACCCCGATCTCGGCGGCTTCATCCTGATTGACCGCATGACCAATGCCACCGTTGCCGCAGGCATGGTCCACTTTGCCCTGCGCCGCAGCCAAAACATCCATTGGCAAGCGGTGGATATCGACCGCACCGCCCATGCCGCGATCAAAAACCAAAAGGCCCGCGTGGTCTGGTTCACCGGGCTTTCGGGGTCGGGCAAATCCACCATCGCCAATATCGTGGAAAAGAAACTGCACGCGATGGGCAAGCACACCTTCCTTCTGGATGGCGACAACGTCCGCCACGGCCTCAACCGCGACCTCGGCTTTACCGATGCCGACCGCGTCGAAAACATCCGCCGCGTGGGCGAAGTCGCCAAGCTGATGACCGATTCCGGCCTCATCGTCCTCACCGCTTTCATCTCGCCCTTCCGCGCCGAACGCCGCATGGTCCGCGAAATGATGGCGCAGGGTGAGTTTATGGAGGTTTACGTCGATACCCCGCTGGAAGTGGCCGAGGAACGCGATGTCAAAGGCCTCTATAAAAAGGCCCGCGCCGGCAATCTGAAAAACTTTACCGGCATCGACAGCCCGTATGAGGCCCCCGAAGGTGCCGAAATCACCGTCAACACCGTGGCCCTGACAGCCGAGGACGCCGCCGAGCAAGTCATCGCGGCGATTCTCGCAAGCTAAGGCCAGACGTTCTTTAAGGCGCAAACACAAAACGGGCGGTCCTTTCAAAGGCCGCCCGTTTTTCATTCAAAATCATCATTTTACACGACCTAAAATCCAATACAAAAGCACACTCTTGTAAATGTTCCTATTTTGTTCTATATTCAAATGACCAATACAGAAAGGCATTTGATCATGGACACCACCAGCTTTGCCATCCCCGCCACGCCGCGCCAAATTTCCTATGCCCGCGCGTTGGCCCTGCGCAACCAAACCCTATTGCCGTGGGATGTGCAGCAAGATCGCCGCAGCCTCAGCACGTGGATCGACGCGCAATCCAAACTGGCCCCTATGGCGGCCAACGACACGCGCCCCAGTTCCAAACAGGTCGCCTTTGCCGAAAAACTGGCGCGCATCAAACGCCGCGCCGTGCCCGATGAATGTTTCCGCGACAAAGGCCTGATGTCGAAATGGATCGACGGCAACCGCGCCTAGCGTGCCGCACACGAACCTTTGTCCGCGCCCGGCCCGCCAAGCGCTGGACAACCCCCATCCTGCGCCCTACCTTTCCTCGCAACATACGAGGAGCCGCAGATGACCTATACAAAAACACCCGAGGCGCTTGCCCGCCTTACCCCCGAAGAGTTCCGCGTGACCCAATCCAACGGCACCGAACGCCCCTATTCCGGCAAATATGACAAGCATTATGAGGCTGGCCTCTACGTTGATATCGTCACAGGCGAACCTTTGTTCACCTCTGCCGCCAAATTCGATTCCGGCTGCGGCTGGCCCGCCTTCTCCAAACCTGTAGACTCCGAAAACGTAACCGAACTGCGCGATGTCACTCTCGGCATGGCCCGCATTGAGGTTCGCTCCACCGGCGGTGACAGCCACCTCGGCCACGTCTTTAACGACGGTCCCCGCGACATGGGCGGCCTGCGCTACTGCATCAACTCCGCCAGCCTCCGCTTCATCCCCCGCGCGGAAATGGAGGCCGAAGGCTA
>CBDTUV010000257.1:0-4379 GCA_965363575.1 uncultured Pseudorhodobacter sp.
TTTCCTGGGCAACTTCGACATCATCTGCATCATCTGCATCATCTGCATCATCTGCGATATCCACGTCTTCTTCAACGGGCATCGCGGCGACGTCAGCCGGGGCTGGGCTTGGCGCTGCAGTGGATGATGCCATTGCGGCAAAAACCGAGGCCATAAGGGTATCTTCGCCGCTTGCGTCAGGCAAAGCTGCTGGTTCTGGCTCGGCCTCTTTTGCGGATGTTGCCGCTGGATCTTCATCGTCAAAGCGCGCATCGTCTGCGATATCTTCATCATCAAAGGCGCCTGCGAACGAGGCGAGCATCGCGTCATCCGAAGATGTGTCGCGGGTTTCTTCCTCTTTTGCGTCGGCTGTGGACTGCGCTTTGGTTTCCGCCTCTGCTTTCGCTGCGGTAGCCGCAGCCGCAGCCTCAGCCTCGGCCGCAGCCGCAGCCGCAGCCTCGGCCTCTGCGTCGGCTTTTGCTTTTGCAGCGGCTTCGTCTTTTGCTTTCGCTGCTTCCGCTTTCGCTGCTTCCGCCTCGGCGTCTGCGCGGGCTTTGGCCTCGGCTGCTTGGGCCTCGGCTTGGGCTTTTTCTTCGGCAAGGGCTTTGGCGTCTGCTACTGCCTCGGCCGCTTTTTGCGCTTCGGCATCGGCGAAGGCGGCCGTGATACTGGCCGCAGGGCGCGTGGTTTCGCCCGTGGCGCGGGTTTCGGACATGGCGCTGCGGATACGCGCGAGTTTCGCGGCAACGCTGTCCGAGATGGCACCTTCTGAGCTTGGTGCGGTGTTCGGTTGCGCGGCACCTGCGTGCTGATCCTCAAACAATGGGTCCGGGGTTGTGCGGGCGGTTGGCTGGCCCGACAGCAAGGCTGCGGGGGGGGCCAAAGTTGCGCCCGCAGACGATGGCGTGTTGCGCGATGGTGGTGCATCGTTCCGCGAATCGGTGGCGCGCAAGATCACACCATTGTCTTGGACCTTGGCTTCGACCCGGCGTTTCATTTCGCGTTCGGCAATCTGGTGCAGCATGGCGGCATCAGGCGTAGGCGGTTCGGCCCCGAAATAACGGTCTTCTGCCGCCAGATCGCGGAAATATTCGGCAATCGCCTTCATCGTGTTGAAAGGTTCGTCGAACCCCTCCAAAGTGCAGGAGAAAGTGCCGTATGAAACCGTTAGAATTTTGCTCGCCCCGACCATTGGATGCTCGCCCTTTGTTACCAAACTGATGCCTTACATGATCGCAAGGGATGTTCAATTCCGTGGACACTTAGGGGTAATTTCAAGGATTGTTTGTGTTCACGCGGCAAGATTGTGCCTTAATCTGGATACAATACTGCGATGAATCATAGAATTGTTCAATGCTCAACCGGGGTGACGCTGGTCGCTGGCGGGCCGGTTTTGGCGCGGGATTTGGCGGCGGCGCGGGCCTTGGCGCCCAATGTTGTGGCTGCAGATGGTGGGGCAGACCGCGCGCTGGCGCTGGGGGTGCGGCCCATCGCGGTGATTGGCGATATGGACAGTATCAGTGCCGATGCGCGCGCCAGCCTGAGCGATGTGCTGCATGAGGTGGCCGAGCAAGAGAGTACCGATTTTGACAAGGCGCTGCGCCATATTGCTGCGCCGTTTGTGCTGGCGGTTGGCTGTTTGGGCGGGCGGGTCGATCATGAATTGGCGGTGCTGTCGGTGCTGGTGAAGCGCGCGGCGGTGCCGGTTTTGCTGATCGGGCGCGAGGATGTGATTTTTGCTTGCCCTGACGTGTTGAACATTGCGATGCGGCCGGGGGATCGGTTCAGCCTGTTTCCCTTTGCGCCGGTGACAGGGCGCAGCGAGGGTTTGGTCTGGCCAATCAAAGGGTTGCAGTTTGCGCCGGGCGGGCGGGGTGGCACATCAAACCAAGCGCTTGGCCCGGTGCGGTTACAGATGGACGGACCCGGAATGTTGGTGATCGTACCGCGTGCGCGCCTGGAGGTGGCACTGGCGGCGCTGGTTCCTTAGCGCTTTTGTTTGGGTGGGGTGACGGTGACGCGGGCGGTCACATGTTCGCGGTAGATGATAAAAAGGCCGGAGCCGGTGATGATGGTGATGCCGGCCCATGTCATCGGGTTGGGGAAGTCGCCAAACACCAGATAGCCAAGCGTGACGGCGGCAATAAGCTCGGCGTAGTGCAAGGGGGCGAGGGTGGCGGAGGGTGCGAATTTCAGCGCATAGGTCATGCACATATGGCTGCAGGCGGCCCAGAACCCGACCCCAAACAGCCAGACCCATTCGATGCCTGCGGGCATGATCGCGTCCAATTCCTTAATCCCGCTGCCGTCAAACAGCGCCATCAAGGGCAGGCAAATTGCGGAGCCAGCAAGGGCTGTGTGCAGTTGCATGGTGACCGGGTGCATGGTCCGCGACATGGCGCGGGTGATCAGCATATAGGCGGCAAAGGTAAACGCCGTGCCAAGTGGGAACAAGGCAACCCAGCCAAAGGCCGAGATCGACGGTTGGATCACCAAGAGCGCGCCCAAGAACCCCACGGTGGAGGCGATGATGCGGCGCGGTCCCACCTCATCCCCGAACAGCAGCCGGCCCATCAGCAGCAGGATGAAGGGTTCGATAAACACGATTGCCAGTGCGTCAGCGATGGGCATCACGGCGACAGCGGCGACAAAGCAATAGGTGGCCAGCATCAGGCACAAGGCGCGGGCCAGCACAAAGCCCATCATCCGGCGGCCCATCCGCCAATCCAACCGCATGAGGATGACGAACGGCAGCATCAACCCTGCCTGCACCACAAACCGCGCCAGCACAATTTGGCCTACGGGCAAGGTGGCCGTGGCCAGCTTGGCCGAGACATCCAGCAAAGGGGCCAGCACGCAAAAGGCCAGCATCAAGGTGACGCCAGTCAGGATGCGGTCGGTGTGCGGGGGGGCGGAAATATGTGCCATACCAGTGCAGAGGTAACGGCTTGGGGCTGCGCCGTCCTGTCCGATTTGACCGGCAAAGGGGTCAAAAGCGGCACGGATTGGCGCAATTCAGTGCGGTTTGCTGTAGCGCCATGTGCGGTCATTGGGATGGGGGATTGGGCAGGTGGATTGGGCGGGTGGATTGGGCGGGGGGGCTTGCGCCGTGCGGTTGGTTCGGGTTTGTAAGAACGGGATGGGAATAAGGGACATGTTGTGCTGATATTGGCGATGCAAAGGCTTGTGGTGCTTGAGACGCCCAAAACCGGGTCATTGGCTTTGCGCGCGATGCTTGCCCCTTATACTTTGCCGATCTCGGACACGGCGGCGCGCCATACCGGGCATAACGGCTATTTGCTGAAATATGCCGCCCCTTTGGCGCAGGCCTTTGGGGGGCCTTTGCAGACTGTGGCCGTCGTGCGCGCGCCGCTTGCGCGGTTGCAAAGCTGGTATCGGTACCGGATGCGGCCCAAGGTGGCGCATCTGAAGGTCAGCACCCGTGGCATCAGCTTTGAGGCGTTTGTGCTGGCCTATCTGGATGGCACCAGCCCCGAAGTGGCGAATGTGGGCCGCCAAGACCGTTTTGTCGGTTGGACCGGGCATATGGCGCGGGTGGACCATCTGTTTGATCATGACCAGTTGGACCTGCTGGAGGCGTTCTTTTCGGCGCGTTTGGGCGAGCGGGTGGTGCTGCCCGTGCGCAATATGTCACCCCAAAGCGAGGTGCTGGACTATAGCCTAAGCCCGGCGGTTTTGGCCCGCTACCGCGCGGAAAACGCCGAGGAGTTTGCGCTTTACAAGGCGGTCTCGGCGGCGGGGCATTTGGTGCGGCCGGGATTGGGATAAGCGGATTGAGTTGACGGTTTCAGCAGTTTGGAACGTTGACGGCTAGGCCACCCAGCGAGGTTTCCTTGTATTTCTCATGCATATCCTGGCCGGTTTGGCGCATCGTCTCAATACAAGCGTCAAGGCTGACCAGATGCACACCGTCACCGCGCAAGGCAAGGCTGGCGGCGGATACGGCCTTGATTGCGCCCAAACCGTTGCGTTCGATACAGGGCACTTGCACAAGACCTTTGACCGGGTCGCAGGTCATCCCTAAGTGATGCTCAAGTGCTATTTCAGCTGCGTTTTCAATCTGTTCAGTGGTGCCGCCCAGCACGGCGGCAAGCCCCGCGGCGGCCATTGCAGCGGCAGAGCCTACCTCGGCCTGACAACCACACTCCGCGCCGGAAATGCTGGCGTTATGTTTGCAAAGGCCGCCGATTGCGGCAGCGGTCAGCAAGAAATCGGCCACCTTGGACTGGCTCGCCCCCGGTACATGGTCAAGGTAATAGCGGATCACCGCAGGCACCACGCCGGCAGCCCCATTGGTGGGGGCGGTCACGACTTGGCCGCCGGCCGCGTTTTCCTCATTCACCGCCATTGCATATAGCGACATCCAGTCGTTGATGGTG
>CBDTUV010000258.1:0-4359 GCA_965363575.1 uncultured Pseudorhodobacter sp.
ATGAAAAACAGCGCCACCGCATCGGCAATAGGCATCGCCGCCAGCCCCAAAAAGAAACACAGGTTAGAGGTGACAACAAACCCGCCTCGTACCAAATGCATCCCAAAGTGCTGCGTGCGAAACGCTGAAAAACCACCTTGCGACGGCAGCACAATCGCCAGCATCACCAGCATCCCGATCAAGGACCGGATCAGAACAATCTGATGCAGCGCATAACCACCGCTTAGAAACTTGATCGAACTGTCATTGATTGAAAAGAAACAAGACGCGCCCAAAGCACTGGCAATACCAAGCAAAAGTACGCGGCGGTCTGGCGTGGTGGCGTCATTCATAGTGTCACTTGGCCCCGCCAGTCCCGCCCTGTCTGTTCCAGTGGCGACATCATTCGCGCCGTGCCGCCTGCACGACCCGCTCTAACCCATCCAAAAACCGCGATCTGTCTGCTTTGGAAAACGGCTTACCGCCGCCTTGTCGAAACGGGTCGGCGCTGCGCAAATCTTGCATCAGGTCGCGGGTGGCCAACACTTGACCAATATTGCGGGCGTGCAACTCCTCACCATTGTGTTTCAATACCAATGCCCCTGCGGCCACGCACTTAGCGGCCAAGGGGATATCGCCTGTCACCACAACATCCCCCGGCCCAACCCGTTCCGCGATCCACATATCCGCCACATCCGGTCCATCCGACACAAAGACGCTTTCCACCAACGGATTGACCGATGGCCGGATGCCGCCATTTGACACCAGCACCATCCGCACCTTGTGCCGCGTGGCCACTTTTTCAGCCTCGGCCTTTACCGGGCAGGCATCGGCGTCAATGTAGATCACGGTCATAGGCTGCTACTCATACAGCGCTTCGGCGTGGAAACTGATGTGATCTTGCATAAAGGTTGAGACAAAGAAATAGCTGTGGTCATAGCCCTTTTGCATCCGAAAAATCACGTTCTGCCGCGCGGCCATCGCCGCTTCGGCCAAGGCTTCGGGCATCAGCTTGTCAAGGAACTGATCCGACCCGCCTTGGTCAATCAAAACCGGGCCGTCAAAGCCGCGCTTTTTCATCAACAAGGTCGCATCATGCGCCGCCCATTTGGTTTCATCTGGTCCCAAATAGGCCGCGAATTGCTTGCGCCCCCACTCGCTTGCAGTTGGATTGGTAATCGGGGAAAAGGCTGAAACAGACCGGAACCGGCCCGGAAAAGACATCGCAATGGTCAAGGCGCCATGCCCTCCCATCGAATGGCCCGTGATGGCTTGGCGCGCCTCATCCAACGGATAGGCGCTGAACAATAGGCGTGGCAACTCTTCGGTCACATAGTCCCACATGCGAAAATGCGGGGTCCAGGGTGCCTCGGTCGCGTTCACATAAAACCCCGCACCCTGCCCCAGATCATAGGCCGCATCATCGGCCACCATTGGCCCACGTGGGCTAGTATCGGGAAAAATCAGCGCCACGCCTTGTTCGGCCGCCCAAGCCTGCGCGCCTGCCTTGACCATCGCATTTTCATGCGTGCAGGTCAGGCCCGACAGGAACCAGATTACCGGCACCGGTTCATGCTCGGCCTCTTCTGGCAAAAACAGGCCAAAGGTCATATCGCCGCCGCACACTTCGGATGCATGGCTGTACACGCCTTGCACGCCGCCAAAAGCCCGGTTTTCAGAAATGGTTTTCATATATATCTCCTTCAGCCCATCACTAGGGCCATGACAACCGTTACGGTCAGAATGCTCACCGTGGTGGAAATTAAGATCGAGGCCGAAACCCGTTGTGGGGCCACCCCGAAATGCTGTGCCAGAATGTAGACATTTCCCGCCACTGGCAAGGAGGCCGCGGCGATCATCACGCCTGCGGGGCCGGGATCTACCTTGAATACAACAAGGGCGGCAAATGCCACCGCCATAGGATGCAAGATCAGTTTGCAAAACGACAACCAGCCGGCAATTTGCACCCGCTCCGCTGATTTGGTCGCAAGCGAAGCCCCAATCGCAAACAAAGCGCCGGGTGTGGCCGCCCCACCCAAAAGGGCCATAAAATCATTGATGGGGACTGGCACTGCAACCCCGGTTGATGACCATGCAAGCCCCAAAGCCATCGACACAATCATCGGGTTTTTCAGCAGGCCAAGCGCCAGTACTTTGACCACGCTCAGGCTCATCCGGCCTTGCCGCACCCCTGTGATGATCAGCGTAACGATCGTGGAAAACACAATCAAATCAATCGCCAAAACCATCAGCACCGGTCCCGCAGCCTGTGGTCCCATCAGAACCACCAGCATCGGTACGCCCAAAAACCCGGTGTTGCCAATGACCGCGCATTGCGCCTCAATCGCGGCCTCCGCGGTCGGTATGTCGCGCCACAAGGCCACGCCAAAGGCTATGGCATAAACCACGCCGCAGCCCCAAAGATAGGCCGCGACAAAGCGCGCATCCCATATCTCGGCGAGCGAGAGGTTTGAGGCAAAGCGGAACAGCATCGCCGACAGGGCAAAGTAGAACACGAATTTGGTCAGCCACGCCGTGGCCTCGGGCGTGAAAAACCGCACCCGCCCGGCCCAATATCCAAGGCCAATCAGCGCAAAGAAGGGCAATGTTTTGAATAGGATCGGAAGCATTGAACGGGGATTCCTGCAACGGCTGGTCCTTAGGTTCCACGCCCCCGCGCCAGATGCAAGACGGCCCGCCGATTTCTAGGGCGACTGACGCGTGGTTTTGGGGATTAAGGGCACAGTGTTGCGCGCTGCCAGCCGTTTTCCCAATCCACACGGTCACATTCGGCAAAGCGGGCCAAGCGGTGCAAAGCGTCCTCCAGCCGGGCAAGGCGGCCTTTGCCCATGGTCACCCCGGCCTCGGGCCAAAAACCTTGGACGCGCAAAGTTGCCTCGTCGCGAAAGGCTTTGGTGTCGATGCGGCCGATGATCCGCTCGCCTTCCAACACGGGGAAAACATAATAGCCGTATTGGCGCTTGGCTTGGGGCACGAAAACCTCAATCCGGTAGAAAAATCCGAACAGCCGCTCGGCCCGCGCCCGGTCGCGAAGGGCGGGATCAAAGGGCGATAGAATACGAATGCGGGATGGGGCGGGGGGCAGGTTCTCGGCGGCTTGCACCACACCGGGCCACGCAAAACTGGGGCGTAGGGTGCCGTCTGCGGCCTCGACATCCACCTCGATGATCCGGCCTGTTTTGAGGGCGCGGGCGCACCAATCGCGGGCGGCAGCGATAGGAATGGCGGCCCAGAAAGCGGCGAGTTCGGTTGCGCTGGCAAAGCCGAGGCGATCAAGTGCCGCGCTGCAGGCCCAGTCAATATGGGCCACGGTATCGGGTTTCGCGGTGCGGTGAGGGGCGGGGATGACCCTTTCGGTGAGGTCATAGATTTTCTGGAAGTTGTCGCGCCCGGAAATGGAAAGCACCCCGGTACGCCACAGCCATTCGAGGGCTGTTTTAGAGGGGTGCCAATCCCACCAGCCGCCTTTTCCGCGGGCTTCATTCTGGCCCACATCCGAGCAGGTGACCGGACCCGAAGTTTGGATGCGGGTCAGGATGGTGTCAAACTGGGCCTCATAGCCATCGCGAAACCAGCGTTTCCAGCCTTGTTTCAAACGCTCGGAATCGCGGTCAAAACGGTGCTGCCAGTGGGAGAAAAGATGGGCGGGGATGATAGAAGCATCATGGGTCCAATGCTCAAAAAGAGCGCGATCTTTTTCCAGCAGGCGTTTCAAGGCGGGGGGGCGATAATTGGAGCGGCGGGAAAAGAGGATCAAATCATGGGCGCGGGCCACGGTTCGGATACTATCGATTTGAATGAAGCCAAGGCGGTCAATCAGGCCCGAAAGATCGGCGCCTTTTCCCGGCCCGGAGGGGGCATCCCCAAGGGCATGCCGATGCAAAAACAAGCGGCGGGCGAGGGGGTTTGAGAGGGTTTGGCGGATCATTTCGGCAGGATAGCAGGGTAAAACCGGGTGCGATAGGGGGGTGAGAATCGCGCGCGGATTATTTTGTAAGATATTGATTTATATTGATTATGTTGAAAATTTTAACCGGGCATTAACTTTTAGATCGCGGTGTGGCGGTGCGCTTAGGGGGGGGCGGAACCCCAGCCTAAACATGTTCGGAAATTGCGGATGCGGTGGGAGGGTACGCGATGAATGCACATCCGACGGGCGGAAGAGCCGGGGTGAACCCCGACCTAGGTTGGTGTAAAACACGCGGAGGCCCGCGATGCCGGACAAAACAGCTTTTGGGCTTAAAGCGGTTTGCGATCAATCTGAACCAGATTGGGTGCAAACCAAGATATGCACGGGCTTGGCCCTGTTGCGTTTTGCGTTCGTAGGACAATGCCTGCTTGCAGAAAACGAGCCCCTGA
>CBDTUV010000259.1:0-4345 GCA_965363575.1 uncultured Pseudorhodobacter sp.
CGGCCCCTTCTGGCACGTTCTCTTGGAATGTGCTGGCATCAACCTTGTCGCCAAATTCTTCGATCACGGCCAGACGGCCTTGGTCATGCTGATAGGTGTAGCCGCCATCGCCGACGGGGCCAACATAGACAAAGCACGCCTTAACCTTGTCCATCCCTGCAGCCTGCGCGCTGCTCACGCCGCCACCAAACACAAGGCCAAAGCCCAAAGCTGCGGTGGTCATCAAAGTTCTACGGTTCATTATCGTCTCCCGGTTGGATGGGCCATTTTTGGCCCGGTTAGGTTTGGCCCCCCATTAGCGGGCGGCATGGAAATTCTGGCCCAAGGCCGCGGGGGCGTTCATAGAGGCGCGCCCTTTGCCCGACGACATGATAACCAACACGACGATGGTTATCAGATAGGGCGACATCGACAAGTACTCGACGGGTATCCGGGCGCCCGCAGCCTGAAGATTAAGCTGCAACACCGAAATTCCGCCAAAAAGATAGGCCCCAAGCAACACGCGCCACGGTTTCCAGCTGGCAAAAACCACAATCGCCAGCGCGATCCAGCCGGCCCCTGCGGTGATTCCATCGGTCCATTGCGGCACCCGCACAAGGCTCAGATACGCCCCGCCAAGCCCCGCCATCGCCCCGCCAAACAAAATCGCCAGAATGCGAATGCGCGTAACCTTATAGCCAAGCGCATGGGCCGCATCGTGGTTTTCGCCCACCGCGCGCAAAATCAACCCCATGCGGCTGAACTTTAGCACTGCCCAAACGGCGGCGATAATGGCGATGGACAGATAGACCATCGGGTCATGGCTGAACAAAATCCGCCCCAGTACGGGGATATCGGTCAAAGGCCCAAACGGCACTTGCCCGGTCAAGGGTGGTTTGATGCCCACATAACCTTGGCCCATCAAGCTGGACAGCCCTAGCCCGAACAACGTCAGCGCCAGCCCCGTGGCGACCTGATTGGCCTGCAACACTTGCGTCAGCACCGCAAAGACCAGCGACAATGCCGCCGCCCCCACGGCACCGCCGATAAACCCAAAAACCGGGCTGCCGGTTTGCACGGCACTGATAAAGCCGCAAATCGCGCCCATAATCATCATCCCCTCAACCCCGAGGTTCAGAACACCGGCCTTTTCGACCACCAATTCGCCAATCGCCGCCAGCATGATCGGGACGGATGCCACCATAAGTGACGCCACCAGAACCGCCGGATTGATACCGCCAAAATCCATCACGCCGCCCTCCCTTTCAAAAACCTGATCCGATAGTTGGACAGCAAGTCCACCGCCAACAAGAAAAACAACAGCATGCCCTGAAACGCCTGAATCGCCGCCGAGGGCAGCCCAAGGTTGGTCGAGGCCATCTCGCCGCCCACATAGGTCAGCGCCATGACGAGGCCTGCAAGCAAGATGCCCAGCGGGTTCAACCGGCCCAAAAACGCCACGATAATGGCAGTGAAGCCATAGCCAGACGCGAAATCAATGCTGATTTGCCCGGCAGGCCCTGTCACTTCAAACATCCCCGCAAGCCCTGCCAGCGCCCCCGAAATGCCCATGCACATCACCACCAAACGGGTGGGTTGGACGCCCGCAAACCGCGCCGCTCGTGGCGCTTGCCCGGCCAGCTTTATCTGAAATCCAAGGATATGGCGTTGCAGCAAAACATAAGCTGCGATCACCGCGATAAATGCCGCAACCACACCCCAATGCATCCCGGTCCCAGAGATCAATTCCACATTGCGCGCCGCCGGATAACTGGAAAAATTGCGGCTGCCCGGAAACCCCATGCCTTGCGGGTTGCGCAAAAACCCGGTGGCCGCCTTGGACAAAATGGTCTGCGCCACATAGACGAGCATCAGCGACACCAAAATCTCATTGGTGTTGAACCGTGTTTTCAAAATCGCGGGGATCATCGCCCAAAGCCAACCGCCAAAGGCGCCGGCCACAATCATCACTGGAAAAATCCAGCGGGACTCAGTAGGAAACACCGCCAAACCCACGCCGGCGCCGAAAATCGCGCCAATGATATACTGCCCTTCGGCCCCGATGTTCCAGATGCCTGCCCGAAACCCTAGTGACAGCCCGACCGCGATCAAGATCAGCGGTCCGGCTTTGACCAGCAATTGCCCGCGCAGATAAAAGGCAAACTCGCCAAACAGCGGGTCCCAGAAAATCGTGCGAATGGCCACAATGGGGTCTTTGCCCAGCAGTGCAAACAACGCGCCGCCTGCGATCATGGTCAGGATCACCGCCAAAATCGGCGTGGCATAGGTCCAAAACTGCGACGGTGACGGGCGCTTTTCAAGAATA
Source organism: uncultured Pseudorhodobacter sp. (assembly GCA_965363575.1). Classification (GTDB taxonomy): domain Bacteria; phylum Pseudomonadota; class Alphaproteobacteria; order Rhodobacterales; family Rhodobacteraceae; genus Pseudorhodobacter. Next base: position 2,306 of record CBDTUV010000259.1, read on the forward strand.
AACATATGTCCCGCCCATGTCGCTGCCTGATTTCATCTTGGTCCAAATACCTAAACCAACGCTGCCGCAGTCCCGACCGTGCAAGGCTAACAGAGTCCTATCTGCAATGGGCCTATCCATGACGAGCCACCTCCATACCGTGCGCGCCGCCCATCATCAGGCCTATTTCATCCACCGTCAGCCCTTCGGTCGGGCGTGTCTCGGTCAAGCGCCCTTCGTTCAAGGCTGCAAAGCGGTCGGACACCTCCAGCAGATCATCCAGATCCTGGCTGATCACGACCACGGCGGCCCCGTCTTGGGCGCGGTTCAAAATCTCTTGCCGGATAAAGGCGGCGGCGGCGGCATCCACGCCCCATGTCGGTTGGTTGATGATCACCACTTCCGGGGCCTGGCTCAACTCTCGCCCGATCAGGAATTTCTGCAAATTCCCGCCCGAAAGCGCGCGGGCTGCGACCCAAGTGCCGGGGGTGCGCACGTCGTATTGGGCGACCACCTCCTCGGCCCAGACCTTGGTTTTGGGCCAGTCGATAAACCCTTTGCGGGTCAGAGATTTTCGCACCGCGCCCGACAACAAGGCGTTTTCCACAAGGCTCATATCCGGGGCAGCGGCATGGCCCAAACGGTCCTCGGGGGCGGCGACAAAACCCATCGCGCGCCGCGCATTCGGGGGGGTGTCGCCGATTGGCGCGCCAAAGCATTTCACCATCTCGGGCGCAGACCGCAATTCCCCCGACAAGGCCAACAGCAGCTCATCTTGTCCATTGCCAGCCACGCCTGCGATGCCCAGCACCTCGCCACGCTGCACGGAAAAGTTGATATCTTTCAAAGATGTACCAAATTGAATCGGCGAGTCTGCGTTCAGTCCCGACACCTCTAGGGCCGCGTGGGCATCGCCCCAATCCTTGCGGGCTGCGCGCGCAGGCGGGGTCAGCACCGCCCCCACCATCATTTCCGCCATCTCGCGGGCCTGTACATCGCGCGGGGTACATGTGCCGACCACACGACCGCGCCGCAAGATCGTTGCCTCATCACATAGGCTGCGGATTTCCTCCAGCTTGTGGCTGATATACAAAATCGCAGTCCCCTCAGCCGAGAGTTGGCGCAGGGTTTGGAACAAGATTTCCACCTCTTGCGGGGTCAGCACGCTGGTAGGTTCGTCCATGATCAAAAGCTTGGGGTCTTGCAGCAAACAGCGCACAATTTCCACCCGCTGGCGTTCACCTGCCGACAAATCCCCAACCCGGCGCGTGGGATCCAAAGGCAGGCCGTATTCGGTTGAAACCGCGCGAATTTTTTCGGCCAGCAGGCGCAAGGGCGGTGGGTTTTCCATCCCCAGCGCCACGTTTTCCGCAACATTCAACGCCTCAAACAGGCTGAAATGCTGGAACACCATCGCAACGCCTGCAGTGCGCGCCGCACTGGGCCGCAAAGGCGCATAGGGTTGGCCGTGCAGCAGCATCTTGCCGCTGTCGGGTTTGACCAGCCCGTAAATCATCTTGACCATGGTCGATTTGCCCGCGCCGTTTTCACCCAAGAGCGCGTGGATTTCGCCTTTGGAGATGGTAAAAGACACATCCGCATTGGCAACCACGCCGGGATAGGCCTTGGTAACACCGTCTATGCGCAACAGTTCTGAGGTCATACTGTGGCCTTTTCTTGGGATTCAAGGGACGCGGGGCGCAAAATCTGGGCGGCAACCCCGATGGCGATCGCGTGGGGGTGTTTACCAAGGCTGGGGTCGCCAATCGGGCAGGTGATGCGGGCAATGCTTGGGGCGTTGTGGCCAAGCGCTGCAAGACGGCTGCGAAACCGCGCCCATTTGGTTTTGGACCCGATCAGCCCACATTGGGCAAAGCCGTGGGTCAAGGCGGCATGGCACAGCGCCAAATCCAGCGTGTGGGAATAGGTCAGGATCAGATGTTCGGCGTTGTGCGGGGCATGTGGCATCAGGCGGGCCGGGTCGGCCGCAGGCAGCATGGTCACGCCATCCGGGATAGCGTCAGGAAATCGGTCGGCAGCCACATCAACCCAAGTGATGGC
>CBDTUV010000260.1:0-4334 GCA_965363575.1 uncultured Pseudorhodobacter sp.
TCTTTTTCCACATATTTGCGGTATTCGTCCAAGGTGGTGGCACCAATACAGTGCAACTCGCCCCGCGCCAGCGCAGGTTTGATCAGGTTGGCGGCATCCATCGCGCCGTCACCCTTACCGGCCCCGACCAGCGTGTGCATCTCATCAATAAACAAGATGATCTCACCGCTTGCGGCCTCAATTTCCTTAAGGATCGCTTTAAGGCGCTCTTCAAACTCACCACGATATTTCGTGCCGGCAATAAGCGAGCCCATGTCCAGCGCCATCAGCTTCTTGTTGCGCAGGGATTCTGGCACGTCACCATTCACGATGCGCAAAGCTAGGCCTTCGGCAATCGCGGTCTTACCCACGCCGGGTTCGCCGATCAGCACCGGGTTATTCTTGGTCCGGCGTGATAGCACTTGCATCGTGCGGCGAATCTCTTCGTCACGGCCAATGATCGGGTCAATCTTGCCCTGTTCGGCAGCCTCGGTCAGGTCGCGCGCATATTTTGCCAGCGCCTCAAACGTATCCTCGGCCCCGGCCGTATCGGCGGTGCGGCCTTTGCGGATGTCATTGATCGCGGCGTTCAGGCTTTGGGCATTCACATTCCCTGCGACCAGCGCATCCTTGGCATTGGTATTGGTCATCGCCATTGCTACCAAAATCCGCTCGACAGGCACAAAACTGTCGCCCGCCTTTTTGGCAACCTTTTCCGCCTCATCCAGCACCCGCGCTGTGGCCGGGTCCATATAAGGCTGCGCATCGCCCGACACTTTGGCGATTTTGCCCATGGTCAGGTCCAACGCCTGCACAACCAGCGCAGGGTCACCCCCCGCACGGCGGATCAGGTTGGCCGACATGCCCTGATCATCATCCATCAAGGCCTTTAGCAAATGTTCGGGGGCAAGCCTTTGGTGGCCTTCACGCATTGCAATAGTTTGGGCAGCCTGCAAGAACCCGCGCGACCGCTCCGTGAACTTTTCAATGTTCATCGGTATTCTCCTTTTTGGTTAAGCTCCCGACCATTGAGATGCCCTGTTGCGGCACATCCCATCTTCGGGCCTCGGGTTAAACTTGGGGGCGGTTTTGCGGCGTTTCAAGCACTTGTGAACGCCCAGCCCCTAAAAAACATGAAACCAAATCTTCATCTGTTCGTTGTTACCCTAAGCAAGCCGCCACCGCGGCAGCTGGTTTGAAAGGATCCGACCCATGGCCATCACCGCCACCCGTATTGCCGATGTGATCTATAACGCCACGCGCCGCCATTTTGAGGCGGCTGTCGAATTCTTCACCCCCGGCCTGCCCATGCCTTTGCGCATCGGCGTCACCTTGCCCGCCGCGCAAAGCATTGAACATCGCGCCTTGGTCCGCGGGCTTGTCCAAGCTGCCGAGCGTCAAATCCTGCGGCCCTAATCCTTGGGTTTCGCCTTCAACAGCTTGGGCGGTCGCATCGCTTCGGCGGCCTTGAACAGACTAAAGGTCTGGTTCACATAGTTCACCGCGCCTGAGATTTTGTCCATATAGGCCTCCAGCGCCTCTGTCCGCTCAGCCTCGACCAATTGTACAGGGCGCTCAGGGCCATTCGCTTCAAACTGGCAATAAAACAGCGGCTCCCCCCGGCGCAGAATCAAATCTTTGGTCGGGTCGTGCCATTCAAACGCCCACATCAACGGGCGCGGCCACAGGTTGATCGGGAAACGCCCGCCAAAGATTGTGCCGGGCAGCGGGTCGGCGCGGTAATGTGCGAACGTCCCCAACTGTGTCATGTAAACCGTCTCATCCGCGATAAAGCAGTAGGGCAGCATCAGCTGCACCGTGGGCCTGTCCGGAAACCGCCACTCTGCCTCATTCGCCAGCACCATCACCTCGGAAATCTTATTCGCCCGGATGGACGACCCCGCCCCCGCCCGGTTGATCAAATGCGCCTTGCCCTTGTCATCGCGACCAAAGCCGATGTGCAGATCGAACGGGCATTTCACCACGAAATACCGGCTTTCCATCTGAATGACCGCCGGGCAACGGCTGGCCGATTTGCCATGGGTCTTGCTGGTTTGGCGCACGATCAGCCGCTCGGGTGGGTCAAATAAAACCGCTCCCTTATCCTTGGCCAAAAACCACCCCACCGTCACCGGGCCAGACGCAGGGCCATCCTCAGGCCGTTCAAACTCTAGGGAAATCTGCATGCGCGGCCTCATATTGCTTTTGCAGCGATTGAATCCCTCTGCGCACCCCAAGTCAATGCGCCCAGCTTGACAGGCCCCCAAATTGCGCCCATCACGCAGCGGTTTTGCAAAAGATAGGGGATTGATATGGCCGATGACCGTTTGATCGTGGCACTGGATGTGCCGAATATCGTTCACGGGCAGGAACTGACCCGCCGCATCGGGGATGCTGTGTCCTTTTATAAAATCGGTCTGGGCATGCTGACAGGCGGCGGCTTGGCCCTTGCGATTGAGCTAAAGCAAGAACACGGCAAGCGCATTTTTCTGGATATGAAACTCTTTGATATTGGCGCTACGGTAGAGGCTGCGGTGCGCGGCATCGCCCAATATGACCTTGATTTTCTGACCGTCCACGGCGACCCGCAAGTGGTTCGCGCCGCCAAACAGGGTGCTGCTGGCACCAATCTGAAAATCCTTGGCGTCACCGTCCTTACCTCGCTTGATCGCGCCGATCTGGATGCCAACCTGATCAAACCCGGCGACATCACCCAAATCACGGTTGAGCGCGCGAACAACGCGCTAGAGGCCGGCGCCGATGGCGTGATTGCCAGCCCGCATGAGGCTGCCTTGATCCGCGCTTTGCCTATCGCCAAGGGCCGTTTGATCGTGACCCCCGGCGTGCGCCCGACGGGGTCGCCCTCAGATGACCAAAAACGCATCGCCACCCCGGCCAGCGCCATTGCGGCAGGCGCCGATCATATCGTCGTGGGCCGCCCCATCTGGCAACACGCCGACCCGCGCTTGGCTGCGCAAACACTGGTGGCAGAGCTGCCAAAACGCCAAGGACACTGACATGCCCCAAATCGACAGCCTTTTCGTCACCCGCTTTTACCGCGCTGCCTTGTCCGAACTTGGCCCAGCCCCCAGCCCTGACACGCTGGAAGACACTTGCCTTGCCATCGCCGAAGATGACACCGCAGGTCAGGATTGGTGCGAGGAAAACAGCTTTCCCGGCTACACCTCCTATGCCTCGCTGGCCGATCTGGCGTGGCGTGACCCAACCTTCAAAGACCTTGTGAAAGCCATCGACAAACATGTCGCAGCCTTTGCCCGCGACCTTGCCTTTGACCTTGATGGCAAGAAACTGAAACTTGATTCCATCTGGATCAACATCCTGCCCCAAGGCGGCACGCATTCGTCGCACATCCATCCGCACAGCGTGATCAGCGGCACCACTTACGTGTCGGTTCCTGCCGGTGCAGGAGCCCTGAAACTCGAAGATCCGCGCTTGCCGATGATGATGGCCGCCCCCGCCCGCACCAAAGACGCGCCCGAAAACCTGCGCACGTTCATCTATGCCACCCCCAAACCCGGCGACATTTTGCTATGGGAAAGCTGGCTGCGCCATGAGGTGCCTGTGAACATGTCCGACGAGGACCGCATCAGCATCAGCTTTAATTACGGCTGGGAATAACGCGCCAACACCCCGAAAACCAACCAGCCTTTAACAAATCCAACGCAATTTCCTGCAATTGAGATGAAAAACCCTCCGCACGGGTGCTTGCAGGGCCACAATCCCGCCCCTATATACGCTCGGTAGCCGGAAAAGGCGGCCGTGCCTTGCCGTCTACAACTGGGATCGGGGATCAGGGGCCATAACGGGCCTGATCGCCACAACATCGCCGAATATGAAGAGGTATTTATCATGGCCAAAGTCATCGGGATCGACCTCGGGACAACCAACTCTTGCGTAGCTATCATGGATGGTTCGCAACCCCGAGTTATTGAAAACGCCGAAGGTGCTCGTACAACGCCTTCTATCGTTGGTTTTACAGAAACAGAACGTCTTGTCGGCCAAGCGGCCAAGCGTCAGTCTGTGACCAACCCAACAAACACCGTCTTTGCAGTAAAGCGTCTGATCGGTCGCCCGATCAACGACAGCCACCTCGCCAAGGACAAGAAAAACCTGCCCTACGAACTCGTAGACGGCGGCAATGGCGATGCATGGGTCAAAGTGCGCGGTGAGAAATATTCGCCCAGCCAAATCTCTGCCTTCATCTTGGGCAAGATGAAAGAAACCGCCGAAAGCTATCTTGGCGAAGAAGTAACGCAAGCGGTTATTACCGTTCCTGCCTACTTTAACGACGCCCAGCGTCAGGCCACCAAAGACGCCGGCAAAATCGCTGGCCT
>CBDTUV010000261.1:0-4328 GCA_965363575.1 uncultured Pseudorhodobacter sp.
CGCCACCGCGCCCAATCCTCGGGGGTATCAAGGTCTGTTGTGGCGTGATCGCCGGGCAAGGTAACGGGCCGAATAGCGTCGGCATGGGCCTGCAATACCGCTTTTGCGCCTGTGTCACCGCCGACCTCCATCAAGGCTGCACGCGCCCAAGGGGGAAAGATCACCGGATGGCCCGAAACACCTTGCGAACTATAGGCACGGTGAATGGCCATAGGCTCTGCCCGATTGGCCGCCAACATCGCGGCCAAATCTGCGGCATCAATATCAGGCATATCGGCCAGCATAACCATAATGGAATGGCCTGCTGGCACGGCTGCCACGCCCGCGCGCAAAGACGCGCCCATCCCATCGCCGGCACTTTCAACCTGTAGGCGGTTCACGCCCAACCCCTTTAAGACCGCCGCGCGCGCAGGGTCTTGGGCGGGCAGTGTCACCACAACCGACAACCCCGTACCAAGCGCAAGCTGGGCCACATGGCGCAGCAGCGGTTGGCCGCAAACTGGCTCTAACAGCTTATCCGCCCCCCGCATCCGCGTGGAACCGCCTGCGGCCAAAATCACGATCTGTATGTCTGGCACCAATGACCCTTGTTCTGACATCCGCGCCCTTTCGTACAACAGGCTTTTTCACAGCTTATCCTGCCGGCCTATCAAGACCAGCCCAAACCGCCAAACCTGCACCAAGGGGTACCCCCTAAAGCGCAATCCGCGTAAATTGACCATTGTCTTCTAGCGTATCCTGCCTTTATGGTCACGTTACGCGAGTCCGGGTTTTTACCAAACAGGGCGCGCGCGACACATTTACGCTGCGGCGCATTGGGCGGACAGGTCGTTCGCCGATGCAGGCCAAAGCTGGATCACTGGCCGCAAGGCCCCTTATTTGCCCGTCAAGTCACTGACATTACGGGTTTTCATATGGATGCAGCAATGCGTTCGGGATAAACCGCGATGAGCCGCGCTGAGTTAAAAACCAAAAGTGACGGGGGGCCGCAAAGGCCGACCCCGACAGTTTTGATGCGCAGCCTCGCCTATACAAGTCACCACTTGCGCATGAACCATGCCTCCGGACTCTGTCCGGCGCGGGGCATGCGGCTGGGTGCTATGGAACAAAATGGCCAAGAAAATGCTAATCGACGCCACGCATGCCGAGGAAACTCGGGTTGTCGTGGTGGATGGAAACAAGGTTGAGGAGTTTGACTTTGAAACCATCAACAGACGCCAGCTGGCTGGCAACATATACCTCGCAAAAGTAACGCGGGTCGAACCATCGCTGCAGGCGGCGTTTGTGGATTATGGCGGCAATCGTCATGGCTTCCTCGCCTTTGCCGAAATTCACCCCGACTATTACCAAATCCCAATGGCCGACCGCAAAGCGCTGCTTGATGAAGAGCGCGCGTTGGCACGGGCCGATGATGAGGATGAGAAGGAAAAAGACAGCGGCAAGGGCCGTCGTCGTCGCGCCCCACGCGCGCAATCTTCCAAATCCAATGACGCGGTGAAAACGGCTGAAATCGGGTCGATGGATGTCGTTGACCTTGAGGATGAAGACGCTGCCGAAAAAGACAGCGATACCGATGTGGCATCCGTGGCCGACGACGCAGCAACCGAGCCGCAGGCCCAGTCCGACAACGGGTCAGACAGCGATGACGACCATGAAGAGCCGTACCGCGCCATGAACACGGCGTCTGAATCCGATGAGGGTATTGAATCGGTTGCAGATGAGGATGTGTCCGAAGAAATTCGCGCCCCCCGTCGCCCGCGTGCGCGCCGTTACAAGATCCAAGAAGTGGTCAAAGTGCGCCAGATCATGCTGGTGCAGGTGGTCAAAGAAGAGCGCGGCAACAAGGGTGCAGCGCTGACCACCTATCTGTCGCTGGCAGGTCGTTATTGCGTGCTTATGCCCAACACCGCGCGCGGTGGTGGCATCAGCCGCAAGATCACCCAAGCCAATGACCGCAAAAAGCTGAAAGAAATCGCCTCGGAAATCACCGTACCCGAAGGGGCGGGCCTGATTATCCGCACCGCTGGCGCAAAACGCACCAAGCCGGAGATTAAGCGCGATTACGAATATCTGATGCGCTTGTGGGAACAGATCCGCGAGCTGACGCTGAAATCCATCGCACCTGCCGCGATCTATGAAGAAGGCAACCTGATCAAACGCTCGATCCGCGACCTTTACAGCCGCGAGATTGACGAAGTGCTGGTGGAAGGGGCCGAAGGCTACCGTGTTGCCAAAGACTTCATGCGCATGATCATGCCAAGCCACGCCAAGGCGGTGCAGCCCTATAACGACCCAACGCCGCTATTCGCGCGCTTTCAGGTCGAAAGCTATCTGGGCGGCATGTTTAACCCAACGGTACAGTTGAAATCGGGCGGTTATATCGTCATCGGCATCACCGAGGCGCTGGTTGCGATCGACGTAAACTCTGGTCGCGCCACCAAAGAAGGCTCGATTGAGGACACCGCGACCAAGACCAACCTAGAGGCGGCCGAAGAGGTTGCCCGCCAGCTGCGCCTGCGCGATTTGGCCGGTTTGATCGTGATCGACTTTATCGACATGGAAGACCGCCGCAACAATGCCGCCGTGGAAAAGAAGCTGAAAGACAAGCTGAAAACCGACCGCGCGCGCATTCAGGTCGGCCGTATCTCGGCCTTTGGTTTGTTGGAAATGAGCCGTCAGCGCTTGCGTCCCGGCATGCTCGAATCCACGACCCAGCCTTGCGCCCATTGCCACGGCACGGGCCTGATCCGGTCTGACGACAGCATGGCGCTGCAAATTCTGCGCTCGCTGGAAGAAGAGGGAACGCGCAAGCGGTCGCGTGAGGTTTTGCTGCGCGCCCCAATCGCGGTCGTCAACTTTTTGATGAACCAAAAGCGCGAACATATCGCGATGATTGAGTCCCGCTATGGCATGTCGGTGCGCATTGAATGCGACCCGATGATGATCAGCCCCGATTACACTATTGAGAAGTTCAAAACCGCCACGCGTATCGTGGTTGAGGTGTCTTCGGCAATCTCGGGCAACTCGTCGCTTATGGGCGTCGCTGTCGCTGATGAGATCGAAGACCCCGATATCCCGACCGAGGAAGAAGAAAACGCCGACAGCACCACCGAAGCGCAGCCAACTTCGGGCGAGGAAGAGCCAAAAGACGGCAACGGTCGCAAAAAGCGTCGGCGTCGTCGGCGCCGTCGCGGCAATGGCGGGTCGGATGACAACGGATCTGATGGCAATGATCAGGATGGCTCGGACGATGACAGTGACGGCGATGATCTGCCCGTCGCGGCCAAGGCTGTTGTGGCCCCTGAGGCGGCCCCTGAGGCGGCCAGTGAAGCAACCGATGAGGCGCCGAAAAAGCGTTCTCGTTCGCGCACTCGCAAGCCCAAGGTCGCAGCCGAGGCAGCGGCAGACGCCGTGACGGCCGAGGCTGTTGTAGCTGACGTGGCATCAGATACAGCAGAAACTGCACCAGAAGCCGTTGCAGAAAAGCCCAAAGCCCGGCGCACGCGTAAACCCAAGGCCGCGCCAAAAACTGAGGCAGAGGCCGAGGCCGACGTCCCGGCTGCAAAGGCTGAGCCCAAAGCAAAGGCCAAGGTGAAGGTTGAGGCTCCTGCGCCGCAGCCCGCGTCTCAGCCTGAGGCAGAACCAGCGTCGCAGCCCGTTGAGGTCGTGACCAAACCTGTTGAGGTGGTCGCCGCAGAACCCGCGGCAGCCCCGACCGAGGCCGCTGCCGAAACCGCTGCCGAAACCACAACTGAAGATGCCAAGCCAAAGCGGCGCGGTTGGTGGAACTTGGGCCGCTGATTTGCAGCGATAGACAATCAAGGGCGCAGGGTAACTCCTGCGCCCTTTTGCATCACAGATCCAAAAAACCACGCGAACGTGACCAAATGTCGTGGTGACATTCCCGCGCCGAACGCGCTAAGACCAAACGGCAATCAAAGGAAGACATATGATCGGCATTGATCTTATCGACGCAGCCCTCTTGCCCGCCATGCTCGTGGCGCTTGCGGCGGGCGTTTTGTCCTTTCTCTCGCCTTGCGTTTTGCCGATTGTGCCGCCCTATCTGGCCTATATGGGCGGGATCAGCATGGGCGAAATGCAAGACGGCAAGGCGCGCCGCCGCGTGTTGATCCCTGCGATATTTTTTGTCTTTGGTCTGTCTACGGTGTTCTTGTTCTTGGGCTTTACCGCCTCTATTTTCGGAACATTTTTCCTGCAATATCAAGATATTCTGTCCAAAATCTCTGGCGTAGTTGTCATTATCTTTGGCCTGCACTTTCTGGGCATTTTCCGCATTGGCATCCTTGACCGCGAGGCGCGGCTAGATG
>CBDTUV010000262.1:0-4290 GCA_965363575.1 uncultured Pseudorhodobacter sp.
GGTGCGGCGGCGCGGGCCACTGCGATGCCAATGCCATCACCCAGTCGCAAAGCCCCTGACATCGCCAAAAGCAGCGCCAAAATAACAAGCGTGCCTTTGCTTCCGCGACGCCTGAGCTTTCGCTTTTCTAACACGCTCATTCAGCTGCCTCCAAACTGTCTTGGACCGACTTTCGACGGACAAAGCGCAAACGTTTTTCGGGCCCTTCTTCGGGTTGCTGAATTGCGGTCTTTGTCTGCTTAGGCTCCTCTGGCAAATCATGCATAGAGGCCAACAGAATTTCCAAACGGGCAGCGACACCTTCACCACGTTCAGTCAATGTTTCAAGCGATTTGACTTGCCGATCCGCTGCTCCGCGCGCGATTTCAAGCGCACGTGTCATATCATCGACCTGGGCGGACAGTACCGCAATTGCGCCCCCCATACCCGTTTCCAAGGTTTGCAATTTCTTCAACCGCAGCGCCAAGATATAACAGTAAATCGCAGCGCCAAATGCACCGGACGCCAAAAGAATGTCGGCCACAAGTTGCATTGTATTCCCCTTCTAATTCAAAACAAATTCAGTGATCAGCAAGTCGCGTACCCGCCCCTCACCGGTTACGATTTGGATGCGCCGCAACATATGGGCCCGAATGCGCACCAGCGCAGACGGGTCTTGCAACTGCGCCACGTCAATCGCCCTTAGGTACCCATTCAAAACATCCATGATTCGCGGTAAAAGCAGCGTCACATCAGCACTCATCGGCTTATTCACCTCAAGCTGAGAGGTGAAACGTAGATGTCTGGCGTTAGATCCGGGCCCAAGCGAAATGACGATCGGATCAATCGGTACAAAGGCTATATCAGGCAAGGGGCCAACTGTTTCACTCGCTGCCGCCTCATGTTTTGCGCCCAGAATCATTCCAGACCAGGTCGCATAAAACCCACCCCCGCCCAACAGCAACGCCAGTACCACGCCAATCAAAATGGGCAGCTTGGATTTCTTCTTTACGGGGGCATCAGCGCTGGGTGTGTCTACGTCGGCCATCGGGGGCTCCGCTTGTTATTCAGAATTCTTGTATAAACCCAAGGTCACTAACTGATTATTAAGACCAATCCGCGAAACCTGAGGGCGAGAGGGGCAGAAGCCCCAAAAAGGATGAATGCCCGTGCAAAACCTCGTATCGCTTTGGAACTCCCTCAATTTACAACGCCGAATCGTCATCGTTGGCGCAACATTGGCTATGTTTTTGGCCATATTTGGCCTGTCCCGCATGGCCACGACGCCTGGAATGGCTCTGCTCTATGCAGGCCTCGACAGTGGTGCCGCTGGCGAAGTTGTGCGGGCTTTGGATCAACGCGGCGTTGCCTATGAGGTGGTTGGCGATACGATTCGCGTCGACTCCGGCCAAAGGGATTCTTTGCGCATGACCTTGGCTGCAGAAGGTCTGCCAACCAGCGGTGCGGTCGGGTATGAGCTGCTGGATGGTTTGTCGGGGTTCGGGACAACCTCGCAAATGTTTGATGCGGCCTATTGGCGTGCCAAAGAGGGCGAGCTGGCCCGCACAATCGTCGCTGCACCAGCAGTTCGTGCAGCCCGGGTGCACATCGCGCAGGCCCCTTCGCAGCCGTTTCAGCGCGACAAGCGCCCGACAGCCAGTGTTACGGTGACCTCTTCCTCGGGCGGTTTGTCAGAACCTCAGGCCAATGCGATCCGCCATCTGGTTGCTGCCGCCGTGGCAGGCATGCAACCCAGCGATGTATCCGTGATTGACAGTGTCGCGGGCTTTATTCCCTCGGGCGAAGGCGCCGTTAATCCAGGGCTTGGCGGCGATGCCCGTGCCGAAGATCTCAAACGCAATATTGAGCGGCTGTTGGTCGCCCGCGTCGGGCCGGGCAAAGCGGTGGTCGAAGTATCGGTCGAGGTCGAGACCGACCGTGAGCAAATTACTGAACGCAAGTTTGACCCCCAAGGCCGGGTCGCCATTTCATCAGATACGGAAGAGCGCAGCAACTCTGCCACGCAGCCGGCTGCTGACGTCACAGTTGCGTCAAACCTGCCCACAGGTGACGCTGCGGCCGAAGGCCAAGGCAAAAGCAGTTCAACCGAAACGCGCGAACGAGTGAATTTTGAGGTCTCTGAAACGCAAAGGGAAATCTTGAAAAGTCCAGGTGCGTTGCGCCGTGTGTCCGTTGCCGTCTTGGTGGACGGCGAACAAATCGCAGCCGCAGATGGGACCGTCACATGGCAGGCCAGAAGCGAAGAAGAACTGGCGGTTTTGCGCGAGCTGGTCACAACTGCGGCCGGTCTGGATACGGCACGGGGGGATGTTTTGGTCCTGAAATCCCTCGCCTTTGAACCCGTTTCAATCGCGGGTAGCACTGCCGAGGCCGGAATGATCTCGGGATTAGGGCCGATTGATTTGATGTCGCTGATCCAAGCTGGCGTTCTGGCTCTTGTCGCTTTGATTTTGGGCCTATTCGTGGTGCGCCCCCTTTTAATGGCGACCGCAAAGACTGGCGCGGCTTTGGATGCTGGCGGTGCTTTGGCTTTGCCACCCAAAGCCGATAGCCTTGGACAATCCACCAATGCCCCGCGCGTTCTCACCGGAGAGATTGATGACCAAGACCTGCCGGACCTGCCCGTCATCTCCTATGACGATGACTTGGGTCAAAGCGCAAATGATCCGATGGAGCGCCTGCGCCGCCTGATTGATGAACGCCAAGGCGAAACTGTAGAAATTTTGCGGGGCTGGATGGAAACCGATGAAGAGGAGCAAGTGTAATGCCGCCTCTGCGACTGGAAGTGTTCACAGCCGAAACCGCGCAAGATGGCACAACAATTGTGACCGATCTGAACGCCATGGAAGAGGCGCGGCTTGCCTCATATGAGCAAGGATACACCGCCGGCTGGGAAGACGCCGTCGCGGCCCAAAATACCGAAAAAAGCCAGATGGCGGCCGATCTTGCCCACAATCTTCAAACCTTAAGTTTCACGTATCATGAGGCGCGGGTGCATATTTTGCGTGCGCTGGAACCGCTTTTGACCGAGATGGTTGCGCAGGTTTTGCCGGAAATTGCCAAAGGCGCGCTGACGGCGACAGTTCAAGACGCGTTGATGCCCTTGGCTGAAACGGCCGCAGACAGCCCGATCAAGATTTTGTTCAACCCCGCAGCACGCCCATCGATTGAACCATTGATTGAACGGTCAAACGGTCCCCCGCTTGAGCTTGTCGAAGAGCCAACGCTAGGAGAGGGACAGGTGTTTTTGCAGCTGGGCGCTGTGGAAACGCGCGTGGACCTCGACGGAGCACTTGTTGAAATCAAGGCCGCGTTGGAAGACTTTTTAACACTAACGACAAAGGACCCCCTTCATGGATGATCTTTCTGATGCCAATCCCTTTAGCCAAGTTCCAATTGAAATCACCATCTCAGTGGGACGCGCCCGCCCTCAGGTTCGCGACCTGTTAAAGCTGGAAAAGGACGCGGTTTTGGCGCTTGATCGCCGCGTTGACGACCCTGTCGAACTATGGGTTGGGGATCGGTTGATCGCGCGCGGCGACTTGGAAGAGATGGATGGTGAGAATGCAGGCCGTCTGGCGGTGCGGTTGACTGAAGTCGCCAATCTGCGCGGGGGGCTATGATGCAAAGACTGGCCTGCACAGCGGCGCTCATCCTGCTGTGCGCCTTTCCCGCCCAAGCCCAGCAAATGACCCTCGATTTTGGCGACGGGGCGTCGCTTTCAGGGCGGGCGGTACAACTGTTGGCCTTGGTCACGGTGCTAAGTCTGGTGCCAGGTTTGGCCATCATGGTGACCTGCTTTCCTTTTATCGTGACGGTCCTTTCCATTTTGCGCCAAGCCATCGGCTTGCAGCAATCCCCACCAAATATGTTGATCGTAAGCTTGGCACTTTTTCTAACCTGGTTCGTGATGGAACCTGTGTTCAATGAGGCTTGGGTGAATGGCGTTCAGCCCCTGACAGAAAACAAACTGGCCATTGATGAGGCTTTGACTGCAACGATCGCGCCGTTTCGAATTTTCATGGCTGCAAGAATGGACCCCGACACATTTGCCGCCATGCAAGCTTTGCGCCCGGGTGAAATATCAACTCCCGTTGACGCGCATCTGTCGTTGTTGGTTCCGTCGTTTCTGCTGTCGGAAATTCAGCGTGCCTTTGAAATCGGCTTCCTGATTTACCTGCCATTCCTGATCATTGACCTCGTGGTGGCGGCAGTCCTCATGTCCATGGGGATGATGATGGTTCCACCCGCCGTTGTCTCAATGCCCTTCAAACTGGCCTTCTTTGTGGT
>CBDTUV010000263.1:0-4289 GCA_965363575.1 uncultured Pseudorhodobacter sp.
GAGGCGTTCGGCGCCGATGTTTTGAAGCTGTGTGTCGAGGTCGGCGGCTGTTTGACCGGCGAGCATGGCGTTGGCATTGAAAAGCGCGATCTGATGAAGGTGCAATTCGCGCCCGAGGATATGGAAGCGCAGCTTTGGGTCAAGGATGTGTTTGATCCCAAATGGTTGCTGAACCCGGCCAAGGTGTTTCCGTTGGACGTGACAGCCAGTCGTCGCGCTGGGTGACGCTGGCAGGTTATTTGAACCACGCTGGGGGGCTGTCTGCCCCCCAGACCCCCCGTAGGTATTTTTACCAAGATGAAAGGGCAGAGGGATGAAACCTGCCAATGAGATGGAACTGTCTGAAGCGATCCGTGGGGCAAATGGCCCGTTACGGGTTGTTGGCGGGGGAACGCGGGCGATCGGACCGGCGGATGCGGCAGAGGTTTTGGAAACCGGTGCTTTGTCGGGGATATCCTTATACGAGCCGGGGGCGCTGACCATTGTGGCAGGGGCCGGTACGCCACTGGCCGAGGTGGAGGCCGCACTTGCTGGTGGCGGCCAACGTTTGCCGTTCGAAGCGCCGGATCTGCGCGGGTTGTTGGGGCGGGACGGGGCCTCGACCATCGGGGGGGTGGTGGCCGCCAATGCGTCGGGGCCACGGCGCATTCAGGCAGGGGCCTGCCGTGACAGCCTGATCGGTGTGCGCTTTGTCGATGGTGCGGGCACGATTGTGAAAAACGGTGGCCGGGTGATGAAAAACGTCACCGGCTATGATCTGGTCAAACTGCTGGCAGGCGCGCGTGGCACGCTTGGGGTGCTGACCGAGGTGGCGTTCAAAGTGCTGCCCCGCCCTGAGGTGGAGGCGACATTGACCTGCGATGGGCTGGATCCAATGGCGGCGGTGACGGCGATGTCGCAAGCGCTGGGCTCGCCTTTTGAGGTGACAGGGGCCGCCTATCTGGACGGTCAAGTGCGCTTGCGGATTGAAGGGATGGCCGGGTCTGTGGCCTACCGCGCGGGCGCTTTGGGGAAACTGCTGGGGCCGGGTTGGGATGTGACGGATGCTGCGCGCAGTGCCAAACTTTGGCTAGAGGTCCGCGATGTGACCCCCTTTGTGGGAAAGCCGGGCGCGGTTTGGCGCATTTCAATTAAGCCGTCCGATATGCCGCAGGTTTTGACGACCCTGAACGCGGCGCACACCTTGTGCGACTGGGGCGGTGGCCTGATCTGGGCGCTGGTCCCGGACGAAAATGATGCACAGGCCGCAACCCTGCGCGCTTGCCTTGCGGGCCTTGGCGGCCATGCGACTTTGGTCCGCGCATCTGACAGCGTTTACGCCACCACCCCCGCGTTTCACCCAGAACCCGCAGGCCTTGCCGCCCTTTCGGCAAGTCTGCGCGCCAAGTTCGATCCGCGTGGGATTCTGAACCCCGGCAGGATGGGCTGATCCATGACCAACCTTTTGTTTCTGGGACTGCCCTTGGTGATCTACCTGTCGCTTGCCACCCTGCCCAAAGGTCGCCCGGCCGCCGTTGGCCTTGCCATCGCTTTGGTCTTCGTCGCAACCTTGCGTTTGATCATGCCATCGGTGGGGGCCGCGTCGTTTATGGCGCTTGCAGGCATTGCAATGGCCGCCCTTGCCCAAGGGCTGCGTGCCGCCTTGGGCCCGCGCCTGTCGAATACAATGTATTTCGCCTTGCTGGGCGTGCTGCCCTTGATCGCGCTTTCGCTGCTTACCTTCACTGTCGGAGATTGACATGCAAACCACCTTCACCCCCGAACAGCTGAAAGACCCCGGCATTCAATTAAGCAATGACATCCTGCGCACCTGTGTGCATTGCGGCTTTTGCACCGCGACTTGCCCCACCTATCAAGTGCTGGGGGATGAGCTGGACAGCCCCCGTGGCCGCATCTATCTGATCAAGGACATGCTGGAAAAGGGTCGCCCGGCGGATGCCAAAACCGTCAAACATATTGACCGCTGTTTGTCATGCCTTGCCTGCATGACCACCTGCCCATCGGGCGTGCATTACATGCACTTGGTTGATAACGCGCGGGAATACATCGAAAAAACTTATAAACGCCCGTTGATGGACCGCATGCTGCGCTGGACTTTGGCGCAGATCATCCCGCATCCCATGCGCTTTCGTCTGGCGCTGTTTGCCGCCAAACTGGGCCGACCATTTGCGTTTTTGATGCCTGATGCCCGCCTGCGTGCGATGCTGGAAATGGCCCCCAAAACCATTCCCGCTGTCAGCCGCAATGATGATCCGCAAACCTTTGCCCCGAACGGCCCGCGCAAGTTTCGCGTGGCGATATTGACGGGCTGCGCGCAAAAGGCGCTGAACACCGATATCAACGATGCCACCATCCGCATCCTGCGCCGTTTGGGCTGTGAGGTGGTTGTGGCAAAGGGCATGGGCTGCTGCGGCGCGCTGACCCATCACATGGGCAAGGCCGACCAATCCCACGCCTCGGCGGCTGCCAATATCCACGCTTGGATGGCGGAAAAGCGGGCAGGGGGCTTGGACGCTGTGGTCATCAACACCTCGGGCTGCGGCACCACGGTCAAGGATTACGGCCATATGTTCCGCAATGACCCGCTGGCGGCTGATGCTGCCGAGGTGTCGGCCATGACCATGGATATTTCCGAATTGCTGGTGAAAATCGGCCTGCCCGAAGGTGCGGACAAGGGCATCAAGGTTGCCTACCATGCCGCTTGCAGCCTGCAACACGGCCAACAAATCAAAAACCACCCCAAAGACCTGCTCAAACGCGCAGGGTTCACCGTGGTGGAACCCGCCGACAGCCATCTGTGCTGCGGGTCTGCCGGCACCTATAACCTGCTGCAGCCCGAAATCAGCCAGCAACTCAAGGCGCGCAAGGTCCAGACATTAGAGGCGAAAAAGCCCGATATCATCGCCGCAGGCAACATCGGCTGCATGATGCAAATCGGGTCAGGCACCAAAATCCCGATGGTTCATACGGTCGAGTTGCTAGATTGGGCCTCGGGCGGGCCAAAACCACCTGCATTAATGGTTGATTAACTTCTGTCCCGAAAGGCCATAAATCTGCCTCAAACGCCCGATATCGCATGGGTTGAGTAAGCGGAGGTTCTATGTCCATTCTAACTATTCTGTCCCGCCTGGCGCTCTGTGCCATGATGATCTTTGCGTTGCGCGGTGTTGCCAGTGCCGAAGAATCGGGTTTGTTGCGCCTTGATACCAGCGATGCCAGCCGGGGATGGAACGCCGTGGGCCGCCTGAATATGGGCGCGCGCAGTTTTTGCACCGGGGCGCTGATCGCCCCAAATCTGGTGCTGACGGCCGCGCATTGCTTGTTTGATTCGAAAACCGGCGCGCGCATAAATCCGGATGATATCGAATTTCTGGCCGGTTGGCGCAATGGCCGCGCCGAGGCCTATCGCGGCATCAAACGCGCGATTGCCCATCCTGAATATGTCTATGGCGGCGGCGACAAACTGACCCGCGTGTCCTTTGATCTGGCCTTGCTGGAACTGGACCAACCGATCCGCATGGCCACAATCCGGCCGTTTGAAACCGACCTTTCGCCGCACAAGGGCGATGAGGTGGGCGTGGTATCCTATGCCAAGGACCGCTCCGAGGCGCCCAGCCTGCAAGAGGTTTGCCACGTGCTGAGCCAAGAGGAAAAGCTGTTGGTTCTGTCGTGTAATGTCGATTTTGGGTCCTCCGGTGCGCCGATATTTTCCATCCGTGATGGCGTGGCGCGCGTGGTGTCTGTTGTCTCGTCCAAGGCCGATTATGACGGGGCCTCGGTGGCGCTTGGCACCAGTCTACAAGGCCCGTTGGTCGCCCTGCGCGCGACCCTTGCCGCTGAAAGCAGCCCGTTCCAAAAGGTAGACCCCGCTTTGCGCGACATGGAAAGCGGGGCCGGCACCACAGCGAAATTCGTGAAACCCTAGTGCCGTATTCCCTCAAACATTTGCTCGCAATGCTGGTCTGCCTAATGGCCGCCCCCTTGCAGGCCCAAGGCCAATCCAGCACCTCGCTGGAATCCTTGGACCGCCGCGATCAAGTCCTGGGGTGGGAGGCGGTGGGCCGTGTCGATCTGGGCAATTCCGCCTTTTGCACCGGCACCCTGATTGCACCCGATCTTGTGCTGACCGCGGCGCATTGCATTTTCGACAGCCGTACCGGCCAACCCTATGACCCCGCCAGCATGCAGTTTCAAGCAGGGCTGCGCGACACCAAAACCATCGCCGTGGGCCGCGTCCGCCGCGCCGTGGCACATGAAGGCTACACCCCCTTTACCGCCGTCAGCACCAA
>CBDTUV010000264.1:0-4278 GCA_965363575.1 uncultured Pseudorhodobacter sp.
CGCCATTGGCCATCAGCTCATCAAACTGCTTGAGGCGCTGGATCGACTGGGAAACAGTTTTCCAGTTGGTCAGCGTGCCACCCAACCAGCGGTGGTTCATGTAGAACTGTGCCGATTTTTCGGCAGCTTCGGCCACAGCCTTTTGCGCCTGACGCTTGGTGCCGACGAACAGAATACGGCCGCCCTTGGCAACCGTGTCGCGCACAACTTTCAGCGCCTGATCCAGCATTGGAACAGTCTGCGTCAAATCGAGAATGTGAATGCCGTTGCGGTCGCCATAGATGTACTCACCCATCTTTGGGTTCCAGCGTGCGGTCTGGTGACCGTAGTGAACGCCAGCTTCAAGCAGCTGACGCATGGTGAACTCAGGAAGAGCCATGCCGTTATCCTTTTCCGGTTTAATCCTCGGCAGGGCCGTCTTTAGAACATATGTTCCAACCGGCGGACCTTTCAGGATTTCTCCCTGAAAAGGCCCAAGCCCCACCTGTGAAGTGCGCAGCGCATACCGCGTGGCCCGTAGGATTGCAAGAGCTTTGCTGCCGTTTCTCCCTACCCAAGCGTTTTTTAGGTATTTGGACCAAGATGAAACGGGAACGGCTATTTCATCTTGGCAAAAAGTACCTCCGCCGGAGGCATCCGCTGCTTCACACTTGCGCCGCGCGCGGAGTTGGGCAATGTCACAGGGATGAACACACCTGATATCCTTTGCATTGGTTCCGTCCTGTGGGATGTGATTGGCCGCTCGCCCGCCTCGATGCGGCTTGGGTCGGATGTGCCCGGGCGGATCACCCGGTTGCCGGGCGGCGTTGCGTTAAATATCGCGATGACCTTGGCGCGGTTTGGCCTAACGCCTGCGCTGTTGTCGGCGGTGGGGCGCGATGCTGAAGGGGATGAGTTGGTCGCGCGGTGTGATGAGATGGGTTTGGTCACGGATATGCTCTATCGGTCGGATGATTTGCCGACTGATGTCTATATGGCGATTGAAGGGGCGAATGGGTTGATCGCGGCGATTGCCGATGCCCATTCACTGGAAGCTGCTGGCGACAAGATCTTGCGCCCTTTGACGGATGGTCGACTGGGCAGTGCGGCGGCACCCTTTGCAGGCCTGATCGCGCTGGACGGCAACCTGACCCAAGCGCTTTTGGCGCAGATTGCCAGTTCCGCTTTGTTTGCGGCGGCTGATTTGCGTGTGGCGCCGGCCAGTCCCGGCAAAGCCGAGCGGTTGTTGCCGTTGCTATCGCATCCCAGCGCTACGCTGTATGTGAACCTTGAAGAAGCGGGTCTATTGGCCAAAGAGCGTTTTGCAACGGCACAGGCGGCGGCGCATGGCTTGCTTGCACGTGGCGCTGCACGGGTTTTGGTGACCGATGGTGGCAGCACTTGTGCCGAAGGAACGAAAGACCTAGGCGTGATTAGCGCCACCCCACCGCAGGTAATGGTGACCCGCGTCACAGGGGCTGGCGACACCTTTATGGCGGCCCATATCGTAGCCACCCGCAACCAGTCGACACGGCAAGATGCGCTGACCCGCGCCATCACCGCCGCCGCAGATTATGTATCCGGAGATATTGAGACATGAAAAACGCACCCCTGATCATCCTGCCCGAAGTGGCAAAAGCCCTGGCCAGCGGTGGCGCGGTTGTGGCGCTGGAAAGCACCATCATCACCCATGGCATGCCCTATCCGCAAAACATTGAAATGGCAGCGCAGGTTGAACAAGACATCCGCGATGCGGGCGCCGTACCTGCCACGATCGCGGTGATGGCCGGGAAAATTCACATTGGCTTGTCGCCGCAGCAGCTTGAAATCCTTGGCCAAACGCCAGATGCGCGCAAGCTGTCGCGCGCGGATATGGCGGCCTGTTTGGTTTCGGGTGACACGGGGGCCACCACGGTGGCTGCCACAATGATCGCGGCAAAACTTGCCGGGATTGATGTGTTTGCGACAGGTGGGATTGGCGGCGTGCATCGCGGGGCCGAAACCTCATTTGATATTTCGGCCGATTTGCAAGAATTGGCGCAAACTGCGGTCACCGTAATTGCGGCGGGAGCCAAGGCGATTTTGGACATTCCTAAAACGCTGGAGGTGTTGGAAACACTGGGCGTGCCGGTCATCGCGTATGGCCAGCCAGAGATGCCTGCCTTTTGGGCGCGCGCCTCGGGGTTGATGGCACCTTTGCGCTTTGATACGGCGCGTGACATTGCGGCGGCGCATCTGATGCGCGCACATCTGGGCCTGATGGGCGGGCAATTGGTGGCCAACCCCATTCCGCTGGCCGATGAGATTCCCCTGCCCCAGATCCTGCCGATGATCGAACAAGCCTTGGCCGAGGCATCTGCCCAAAGCATCGCCGCCAAATCCGTCACACCCTTTTTGCTGGGCCGGATATTTGAGCTGACCCAAGGCAGGTCTTTGACAGCCAATATCGCGCTTGTGCGCAACAACGCGCGTTTGGGTGCGGAAATTGCACTTGCGATCAGCAAAGCCCGCATAAACCCCTAAATTTGCGGCGCTTTGCCATTGTAACCCCGCGTCAGGCCTCTTAGGTTATCTGCGTCCAAAAGGGCCGAAACATGACCAACCAAAACCAAACTCCGCACAAGAAACGCGGCCTTTTCGCAGGGCTGCGCACCAGCTTTTTGACGGGGCTTGTGGTGGTGTTGCCCATTGCGCTGACGCTGTATCTGATCTGGACGGTGACGGGCTGGATTGACGGCTTTGTGCTGCCATTCATCCCTGAGAAATACCAACCCTCGGAATGGTTCGGCTATTGGTTCTGCCCATCGCTGACCGAGCCTGCAACCGGCCTGTCGCGGTTTTGGGCCTCGGACCCCGCCAGGCCGCCGTTTTTCTGCAAAGAAAACGGCATCAACCTGCGCGGCACCGGGGTTCTGATTTTCCTCGTGTTCACCATTTTTATGGGGTGGATCGCGCGCGGTCTGATTGGGCGGTCGTTTTTGCATTGGGCCGAGCGTTTGGTCGACCGCACCCCGGTTGTGCGCTCAATCTACAGCGGCATCAAGCAAATCGCTGAAACCGTTTTCGCGCAGACCGACCAGAATTTTGAAAAAGCCTGTCTTGTCGAATACCCCAAAGAAGGGATTTGGGCGATTGGCTTTATCTCAACCAGCGCCAAGGGCGAGATTGCGGCGAAATTCCCCGAGCATGAAGAGGTGCTGTCGGTGTTCTTGCCAACCACGCCCAACCCCACCTCGGGCTTTTTGTTGTTTGTGCCTGCCACCGATGTGCGGATGCTGGATATGAAAATCGAAGATGCGGCAAAGCTGATCATTTCGGCCGGCTTGGTCTATCCCAACGGCCGCGACAAAGACGGCGTGGTGATCACACAGCCGACAGCCCTAGTCCAATAGTGCCATTGGGTCCACCGTGCCGCGCTTGCCTATGGCTTCACGATGTTTGGTCAAAAACAGACCCGCCGCCACACGCCCCGCCGCTTTTAGGCGCGCAAGCAGCGCAGGTGTCGGCAGCAGCTTGCTGCTGGCGGACAGCGTATTCATCAAAGGGTCATCCGCAATCAAATGCAGCGCCACATCTTTCATGCTGCCCGGTTCCAACGCCCCCCTGTCCAGCAGCCGCTTTACAAAGGCAATCGCCCGCAGATCCCGCAGCAATGGCGCGTTAAAGCTGATCTCATTGATGCGGTTTTGAATTTCCAATGGCGTGTCTGGGATCGCATCACGGTACAAAGGGTTGATGGCGACAAGTATAAGGTCGGCAGGCAAGTCTTTGTCATATAACGGAAACAGCGCCGGATTGCCGGAATAGCCGCCATCCCACCATGTCTCAATCTTGCCAGTAATCGGGTGCGGTGCCTCCACCGCCTGAAACGCCATCGGCAAGCAGGACGATGCCAAAAGCGCAGCAGGCGTAATCTTTTGCCCGGAAAACACCCCGATCTTGCCATCGCGCACATTGGTTGCATTTACAAACAAACGTGGCCCGGCATCGGCGCACACATCGGAAAAATCAAACCCCGCCACCACCGGGGCCAACGGGTTTTTCCACGCGGCCCCCATGGCATAGGGCGAAAACAACTGCGCCGCGATCCCTTGGGGGGATGTGTTGAAAGCGTTTTCCCACGCATTGGTCACGGCGGCGGCAAAGGGCAACACCGGCTGCATCCAGGCAGACAGCCGCATATCGCCCACGGTTCCCACCGAGGCCCACAGCTTGTCCAAGGCCAAACGTGCGCCATCGCGCCCGCCTGCAACCATGCCAGCCATGAACGCCGCCCCATTCAGCGCCCCTGCCGATGTG
>CBDTUV010000265.1:0-4223 GCA_965363575.1 uncultured Pseudorhodobacter sp.
CGTCAGGTCGGAATGGCCCTTTTGCGCATCATCCCAAAGAACGCGGTGGAAGGTGGAACCGGTGGTGAAATCATCGGCATCGGAAATGCACATCGGGTGGCGCAGCAGCGATTTCGGCGTCATCAAAATCAGCGGTTTGCGGAAATCGCGGTGCAATTGGCGGCGCAGAATGTGGAAATAGTTGGCGGGGGTCGAACAGTTCGCCACGATCCAGTTGTCATTGGCCGACATTTGCAAGAACCGCTCTGGCCGCGCGGAAGAGTGTTCCGGCCCCTGCCCTTCATGGCCATGCGGCAGCAGGCAAACGAGGCCCGACATGCGCAGCCATTTGGACTCCCCGGAGTTGATGAACTGGTCAAACATGATCTGCGCGCCATTGGCGAAATCGCCAAACTGCGCTTCCCACATGGTCAGGGCGTTGGGTTCAGACAGCGAATAGCCGTACTCAAAGCCCAGCACCGCGTATTCGGACAGCATGCTGTCGATCACCTCATACCGTGCTTGGCCCGGTTTGATGTGGTTCAGCGGATAGTGCCGTTCCTCGGTTGATTGATCGACAAAGGCGGAATGGCGCTGGCTAAAGGTGCCGCGCGAGCAATCTTGCCCCGACAGGCGCACGGGGAAACCTTCGGTGACCAGCGAGCCGAAGGCAATCGCCTCGGCGGTGGCCCAATCAAAGCCTTTGCCCTCAGTGAACATCTTGGCTTTGCCGTCAAGCTGGCGGGCCACGGTTTTGTGCAGATCAAATCCGTCAGGCACGCGGGTCAGGCCTGCGCCAATCTCAGCCATCGCCTTTTTGGAGATCGAGGTTTTGCCGGGCACATATTCCTTGCCCTCGCGCGCCATGTTTTTCCAGCGGCCATCCAGCCAATCGGCCTTGTTTGGCTTGTAGTCTTTGCCCGCGTCGAATTCCTCGTTCAGATAGGCTTGAAACGCGGCTTTCATGTCCTCGATCTCACCCTCTGGGATCAGGCCGTCACGGACCAACCGCTCGGTATAAAGCGACAGGGTGGTTTTGTGCTTTTTGATCTGGGTGTACATCGCAGGGTTGGTGAACATCGGCTCATCGCCTTCGTTGTGACCAAAGCGGCGATAGCAAAAAATATCCAAAACCACGTCTTTGTGGAACTTTTGGCGAAACTCAATCGCCACACGCGCGGCATGCACAACCGCCTCGGGGTCATCACCGTTCACGTGGAAAATCGGAGCTTCAACCACCAGCGCGTTATCGGTTGGATAGGGCGAAGAGCGGCTGAAATGCGGGGCGGTGGTGAAACCGATCTGGTTGTTCACCACGATATGAATGGTGCCCCCGGTGCGATGCCCGCGCAGGCCCGACAGGCCGAAACATTCCGCCACAACGCCTTGGCCCGCAAAGGCCGCATCGCCGTGCAGCAAAATCGGCAGCACTTTTTCGCGGTCGGTGTCGTTCATCTGGTCTTGCTTGGCGCGTACTTTGCCCAAGACGACCGGGTTCACCGCTTCCAAATGCGACGGGTTGGCGGTCAGCGAAAGGTGGACGGTGTTGCCATCAAATTCGCGGTCGCTGCTGGCGCCAAGGTGGTATTTCACATCGCCCGAGCCATCGACATCTTCGGGCTTGGAACTGCCGCCCTGAAACTCGTTGAAAATCGCGCGGTAGGGTTTTTGCATCACGTTGGCCAGCACCGACAGGCGGCCCCGGTGCGGCATGCCGATCACGATATCGCGCACGCCCAGCGCCCCGCCGCGCTTGATGATCTGTTCCATGGCGGGGATCAGGCTTTCGCCGCCATCAAGGCCGAACCGCTTGGTCCCCATGTATTTCACATGCAAGAATTTCTCAAAGCCTTCAGCCTCAACCAGCTTGTTCAAAATGGCTTTGCGGCCCTCACGCGTAAAGGCGATTTCCTTGCCATAGCCTTCGATGCGTTCCTTCAGCCAGCTTGCTTGCTCGGCGTTCGAAATATGCATGTATTGCAGGGCAAATGTACCGCAATAGGTGCGCTTTACGATCTCAACGATCTGGCGCATCGAGGCCATTTGCAGGCCCAAAACATTGTCGATAAAAATCGGGCGGTCCATGTCGGCCTCGGCAAAGCCGTAGGCCTTGGGGTCCAGTTCTGGGTGGGTCGTGGTGTCTTGCATTTTCAGCGGGTCAAGGTCGGCGGCCAGATGGCCCCGGATCCGGTAGGCGCGGATGATCATCAGCGCGCGGATACTGTCCAGCACGGCGCGTTGCACCTGCGCATCCGACAGCGAAACCCCTGCCTCGGCCGCTTTGGCGACGATCTTTTGCCCAGCGGCGCGGCCCTCAGTCGATGCCACAACCGGCCATTCGCCAGTCAAGGCGGCGGTCAGGTCATCGGTGGGCATTGGCGGCCAATCGTTGCGCGCCCAAGACGGGCCAGCGGCAGCAGCCTCGGCCACGTGGTCACCTTCGGCCAGTTCCGCGAAAAACGCGGCCCAGCTGGCATCAACCGAGCCTGGGTCTTGCGCATACTTTGCCGCCATCTGATCGATGTAATCGGCGTTCGCACCGTCCAGATAGGATTCAGCGCGGAATTGGGCGGTGGGGGATTGCTCGGTCATGTGTGGACCTCATCTAAGGGTGGGGCCGGGTGTAGGGTGGGTGAAGCCCACCGCCACCTGCATGGGGGATCGGGCGGGGTTGCCCCCGCCCTTGATTGTTTTACGCCTTGATCGCGGCCATAACTGCCTCACCCAGATGGGCGGGGGATTCTGCGACCACGATACCGGCGCGCTTCATCGCTTCGATCTTGGATTCCGCATCGCCTTTGCCACCGGCGACGATTGCGCCTGCGTGGCCCATACGGCGGCCCGGAGGGGCGGTGCGGCCCGCGATAAAGCCTGCGGTTGGTTTCCAACGGCCTGCCTTACGCTCATCCGCAAGGAACTGTGCGGCTTCTTCTTCGGCGCTGCCACCGATTTCACCGATCATGATGATCGATGTGGTTTCGGGGTCGGCCAAGAACATCTCCAGAATGTCGATATGTTCGGACCCTTTGATCGGGTCGCCGCCGATACCTACGGCCGTCGATTGGCCAAGGCCCAGATCGGTGGTCTGCTTGACCGCCTCATAGGTCAGGGTGCCGGACCGCGACACAACACCGACCGAACCGCGGCGGTGAATGTGGCCGGGCATGATGCCGATTTTGCATTCGCCGGGGGTGATCACGCCGGGGCAGTTTGGCCCGATCAGCCGCGATTTGGTACCTTCCAGCGCGCGCTTGACCCGCATCATATCCAGCACCGGGATGCCTTCGGTGATGCAGACAATCAGCTCCATCTCGGCGTCGATCGCCTCAAGGATACTATCGGCGGCAAAGGGCGGCGGCACATAAATCACCGACGCATTGGCCTGCGTGGCAGCCCGCGCCTCATGCACCGAGTTGTAGACGGGCAGGTCCAGATGCGTGGTGCCGCCCTTGCCGGGGGTCACGCCGCCGACCATTTTGGTGCCATAGGCAATCGCTTGTTCAGAATGGAACGTACCCTGCGAGCCGGTAAAGCCTTGGCAGATAACGCGGGTGTTGTTGTTGACGAGAACGGCCATGCGGGCCTCCTTATGCAGTCATAAAAGCACCAAACGGTGCCGGTTATCAGTCTGTAGGGCGGTCATTGCCGGGGCAGGTAATGGTGATGTCACCGCCGTCGAACGTGCCGGATTGTGCCAAAACCGACTGCTCTTCGCAGACCGCTGGGCCATTGTTTCCGTCGTCGTCCGAGCCAAGCGCCCCACCTCCACAGCCCGCAAGCATCACCAAAGTTGCCGCCAAAACACTTTTAATCATCGATAACCCTTTCAGCACTGTTGACGGTGTCCGCTTTGTTGTTGCGGGTAGTTTGCCACGGCTGGCGGCCCAATCTGGCCCGCCTGCCCGTTTTTGGGTCAGGCCTTAGCCCTTCACCGCTTTCACAATCTTTTGCGCGCCGTCTTTCAGGTTTTCCGCCGCGATCACGTTCAGGCCGGAATTGTTGATGATGGCCTTGCCTTCTTCAACATTCGTGCCTTCCAAACGCACCACCAGCGGCACCTTCAGGCCCACTTCTTTCACAGCCGAAACCACGCCTTCGGCGATCACGTCACAGCGCATGATACCACCAAAGATATTGACCAAGATGCCTTTGACATTCGGGTCACTGGTGATGATCTTGAACGCCTCGGTCACCTTTTCCTTGGTCGCACCGCCGCCAACATCCAAAAAGTTCGCAGGCTCGGC
>CBDTUV010000266.1:0-4192 GCA_965363575.1 uncultured Pseudorhodobacter sp.
GCCGGAGAGATCAACCTGACCGGCCCTTTGATGGTGCGGGTCATTGCGGCGGGGCGCGACAGCAGCCTGCACCGCATGGCCGATTTGGTCGCCGTGGCCGAAAGCACCAAGACGCAATACACCAGCCTTGCCGAACGGGCAGCGCGGGCCTATTCGCCCTTGGTCCATTTGCTGTCCTTCGGGGCCTTTGGCTATTGGATGTGGGCCACGGGCGGCGATATGCGCTATGCGATCAACATCTCAGCCGCGGTGCTGATCATCACCTGCCCTTGCGCCTTGGGCCTTGCGGTGCCGGCCGTGGTCACGGCGGCCAGTGGCAAACTGTTCCGCAAAGGGTTGCTGATCAAGGATGGTACCGCCTTGGAACGGCTGGCCGAGGTGGATTACGTCGTTTTCGACAAAACCGGCACGCTGACGCTGGGCACGCCGACACCCACCAATCTGGACACGCTGCCGGCAGATGCACTGGCTGTGGCAGCGGCGCTTGCGGCGGGGTCGTCGCACCCCTTGGCGCTGGCAATCACCCGCGCGGCAGCGGCACTGCCAGTGCAGGTGACCGATGTCCGCGAGGTACCGGGCTATGGGGTAGAGGCGCGCTTGGACGGTCAGGTCGTGCGCTTGGGGCGTGCGGAATGGGTGGGGGCCACGCCTGCCTTGCAAACCGCGACCTATCTGTCCGTTGCAGGGCAAACCCATGCGATTTTGTTCGCCGACAAACTGCGCCCCGGTGCTGAAACCGCTGTCGCGGCAATGCAGGCGGCGGGCTTGCGCTTGATGGTTTTGTCCGGTGATGCCCCAGCCCCGGTCGCCGATTTGGCGGCGCGTTTGGGGATTACTGATTTTGCCGCAGGCAAGCTGCCAGCTGAAAAAGTCGCCCATGTCCGCGCCCTGCAAGACCAAGGCCACAAGGTGCTGATGATCGGGGATGGGCTGAATGATACGGCAGCACTGGCGCAGGCCTATGTCTCGATCTCGCCTGCCTCGGCGCTGGATGCCGCGCGCACCGCGTCTGATATTGTGCTCTTGGGTCAGGATATGGCCCCGGTTGCAGATGCGCTGCGCATCGCCAAACAATCCACCCGCCGCATCCGCGAAAACTTTGCGCTCTCGGCAGGCTATAACGTCATCGCGGTACCGCTTGCGCTGGTGGGGCTGGCGACACCTTTGCTCGCGGCCTTGGCGATGTCGATCTCGTCGATTACAGTGTCACTGAACGCATTGCGCCTAAGGTAGCCCCGCATGGAAATCCTGACCATCCTGATCCCGGTTTCACTGCTCTTGGGGGGCATAGGCCTCTTGGCATTCTTTTGGGCGTTGAAAACGAAACAGTTTGACGACCCGCAAGGCGATGCCGCCCGTATCCTCAAAACCGATTACGACGACCACCCAAAACCCTGACGTCACCTTTTTCTGTTCAAAAATATCCCACGGGGGTCTGGGGGTGTGAAACCCCCAGCTTTGGCTTTGGGTTTGGGGGTGTGAAACCCCCAGCTTTGGCTTTGGGTCTGGGGGTGTGAAACCCCCAGCGGTCGAACCGTTTACTCGCCGTAAGGCACCCAGATCGTCTTCACCTCGGTCGCGGCGCGCAAAAACGCGCGGCCCTCGGCATGGTCCCAATCGGTTGCGCGGCCATGGTTAACCCAAGTGCGCTTCAAATTGCCCGCCGCTTCGCGTTCAACCACGGCGGATAGATCTGCCGCGCCAAAGCACCACACCGCATCGACATCCAAATGGCTGGCCAAGGGTTTGGCCAAGTCTGCATGTGCGCCGGTGACGATATTAACCACGCCGCCCGGCAGGTCTGACGTATCAAGCACTTGATAAAGGTCGGTCGCCGCAAGCGGATAGGCCTGTGACGGCACCAACACGCACGTATTGCCCATCGCAATCGCCGGCGCCATCAGGCTGATCAGGCCCAACAAGGGCGCTTCATCCGGGCAGATCACCCCGATAACGCCGCAGGGTTCATTCATGGCCAGCGCAACACCACGGATTGGCACTGACTTCACCGCGCCATCAAACTTATCTGCCCAAGCGGCATAGGTGAACAGGCGCGCGATGCTGGAATCTACCTCGGTCACCCCTGACTTGCCGGTCATATCTTTCAGGCGACGTGCGAATTCATCCGCGCGGGCCGACAGGTTTTCCGCGATGTAATACAGAATTTGTGCCCGCAGATGGGCGGTTGTTTTGCCCCAGCCTTTGGCGGCGTGTGCGGCCTCAACCGCGTTGCGGATGTCTTTGCGGTTGCCAAGGCCTGTGTGGCCCAAAAGCGCGTCTTTGGGTGACCAGATTGCCGTGGAATATCCGCCATCAGGCCGGGCCTGTTTGCCGCCGATATAAAGTTTGGCTGTACGGTCAAGGCCTGCCACTTCGGCGGTCTTGGGGGCGGCGACAGGGGCCACGGGTTTCAGCGGCTTGGCGGCACCCTTGGGGCGCAGATAGGCCAGCAACCCTTCCCAGCCGCCTTCTCGGCCAAAGCCGCTTTCGCGAACCCCGCCAAAGCCTGCGGCGGCGTCGAACATGTTGGAACCATTCACCCAAACCACGCCAGCCTTGACCTTGGGGGCCATGTCGAGAGCAAGGTTCACATTCTCGGTCCAGATGCTGGCGGCCAACCCGTAGCGGGAGTTATTGGCAAGCTCCACTGCTTCAACAGGTGTGCGGAAGGTCATCGACACCAGCACCGGGCCAAAGATTTCCTCTTGCATCAAGGGCGAGGCGCTGCCCAAGCCCGTGATCAGCGTGGGGGGATAATAGCAGCCTGATGGGCAAGGGACTTGGTATTTTTCACCACCCGAGGCATCAACCATCGCGGTGATTTGGGCCAGTTGCACAGGGTCCACAATGGCACCGACGTCGATGCATTTGTCCATCGGGTCGCCAATGCGCAAGCCGTCCATGCGCGCGCGCAGCTTGGTGTGGAAACGCTCGGCCACGCCTTCTTGCACCAGCAGGCGGCTGCCAGCACAGCAAACCTGCCCACCGTTGAACCAGATCGCGTCAACGAGGCCTTCGACGGCTGAATCCAGATCGGCATCGTCAAACACGATATAGGGGGATTTGCCGCCCAGTTCCAAGGTCAGCGCCTTGCCTGTGCCTGCGGTGGCGGCCCGGATTTTGCGGCCCACAGCGGTGCTGCCGGTAAAGGCGATTTTGTTAACATCGGGGTGGTCCACCAATGCGGCCCCAGTGGTGCCATCGCCGGTGACGACGTTCAGCACACCTGGGGGCAGGCCTGCCTCTTGGCTTATGTGGGCGAAAAGCAGGGCGGTCAGTGGGGTATATTCGGCGGGCTTCAACACGACTGTGTTGCCGGCGGCCAGTGCGGGTGCGACCTTCCACGCCAGCATCAGTAAGGGGAAATTCCACGGGATCACCGCGCCGCAGACGCCTAAAGGCTCCATATCGGGTTTTTCTGAGGCGAGCAGTTGCGCAAGGCCTGCGTGGTAATAGAAGTGGCGGGCAACTAGTGGGATGTCGATATCGCGAGACTCGCGGATCGGTTTGCCATTGTCGAGGGTCTCGGTGACCGCCAGCAATCGGCTGTGCTTTTGCACCAAACGGGCCAGCGCATAAAGGTAGGCGGCGCGTTTATGGCCGGGCAACTTGGCCCATTTGGGTTGGGCGCGGCGGGCAGCTTTGACCGCGCTATCCACATCAGACGCGCTGCCTTGGGTCACTTGGGCCAACGCGTTGCCTGTGGCGGGGTTTTGCGTGGCAAAGGTTTCGCCGGGGGCGGTGAAGCCACCGTTAATCCAATGGCCAAAGGGGGCGTGGGCGGTAATCCAACCCATCGCCTCGGCGGCACTTTCAGGGGCGGGGCCATAGGACATGGTGTTAAAAATCTCTTTTATTGTCATGGCATCACCCGATTGCATGGCGGTTGGCGGCGGAGTATGCGCCGGTGACGTGGTGTTCCAACTGCCGTTCAATGTCGCCCAGCAGCGAGGATGCGCCAAAGCGGAACAGGTCGGGTTGCACCCACGGCAAGCCCAGCTCATCCCGCATCATCGACAAGTAGACCAGCGCATCTTTGGCCTTGGAAATACCGCCTGCAGGTTTATAGCCGACCTTTATGCCTGTGCGATCAAGGTAATCGCGGATCGCGCGGATCATGGTTAGCGTTACAGGCAGGGTGGCATTCACGGGCTCTTTGCCGGTTGAGGTTTTGATGAAATCGGCCCCCGCC
>CBDTUV010000267.1:0-4152 GCA_965363575.1 uncultured Pseudorhodobacter sp.
ATCTGGCTGCGCACCGCCTTGAGCGGCATTTCAATCCCGGCCATCGCGATCATGTTTTCCAAACGCGACACCGCGTCACGGGCCGAGTTAGCGTGGATCGTGGTCATAGACCCGTCATGGCCTGTGTTCATGGCCTGCAACATGTCGATAACTTCTTCACCACGGGTTTCGCCCACGATAATCCGATCAGGGCGCATCCGCAGCGCGTTGCGCAAGCAATCGCGCTGGGTCACAGCACCTTTGCCTTCGACGTTTGGCGGGCGGCTTTCCATCCGGCCCACGTGAATCTGCTGCAGCTGAAGTTCGGCAGTATCCTCAATCGTCAGCACCCGTTCGGTGTTGTCGATGAACGATGACAGCGCGTTCAGCGTGGTGGTTTTACCCGAACCCGTACCGCCAGACACAATGATGTTCAGTCGCGTGGATACGGCGGCTTGCAGATATGCAGCCATTTCCTCGGTAAAAGCCCCGAAATTCACCAGGTCTGCCACGCCCAATTTGTCTTTTTTGAACTTACGAATGGAAACGAGGCTGCCATCAACCGCAACCGGCGGCACCATGCAGTTAAACCGTGACCCATCCGCCAAACGCGCATCGCAATAGGGGTTTGATTCGTCGACACGGCGGCCCACGGCCGACACAATTTTGTCGATGATGCGCAAAAGGTGGCGTTCATCCTTAAAGGTGATATCGGTCAGCGTCAGCTTGCCCGCGCGTTCGATAAAGATACGCTTGGGGCCGTTCACCAGAATATCGTTGACCGATTCATCCTTCAGCAAGGTTTCCAGCGGGCCAAGACCCATCACCTCGTCATAAAGCTCTTGGTTCAAGGCAATGCGGTCATCCTTGTTCAAGGCCACCGACATCTCGTCCAGCGTTTCGGCCACGATGGCGGCGATCTCGGCCTTCAAATTGGCCTCGGATGCCGATTCAAGGGCTGCAAGGTTCAGGTTTTCCAGCAGCTTTTTGTGCAGCTCGACCTTCAGCTCCATCAAGCGATTTTTACGCTTTTGTTCCTTGTCCGCAACCACTGCATCGGCAGGACTGCGCGCGGTCACGCTTGCTGCCGGGCGCATTTGAACAACCGACCGCTTTTCAGAAGAGGGTGCCTGCTGCGCGGCAGGGGTCGCGGATACAACCGCTGCGGTGGGCGCAGGTTTGGCAGGTGCAGCGGTGGATTTTTTGTAACGCGAGAACATGTGTTTTTACCCTTTAAGGTGTGTCGTCTTCTGGCCTATTTTCGTGCAGACTCTTCTGATTTATTTAGATCGTACAGAGACTTGGCCAGTTTTTGGATTTCTTTGCGCATCGGGTTTTTGGCCGCAGATTCCGCCAGCGGCAGACCGTGGTCATTGGCTTGCGTCACCTGCGCGCCGCCATCAGGCAGTTGCACTTCGATGTCAATATCCAGGCTTTCCGCCATCCGCTTGACCCGGCTTTTGCCGGACAGGTCGGTGAATTTTGGCGCACGGTTCAAAACATAGCGCATCTTGTCGAACGGCAGCGCCTCGGCTTTCAACGCGCGGACAAGTCGCAAAACGTTCTGGGCTGACCGCAGATCAAGCTCCATCAACGCAAAGTAAACATGCGCCCGGTTCAGCACCGTTTCGGTCCAACTGACGATGGTTGACGGCATGTCAATCACCACAAAGTCAAAGTTTTGCTGTGCCATGTCGATCAGGCGATCAATATCCTCGCCCTGCACAATATCCAAGGGCAGCATATCAGGCGGCGCAGTGAACACGTGCAGTTTGTCGTTAAAGGTTAGCATGGATTTGAGGAAAGATTCGCTGTCAGCGCTGGCCGTATCTTGCAACACCTCAAACACCGCATCACGGCGTGGCAGGTCAAGATTGGTCGAAATGGCGCCGAACTGGAAATCCAGGTCCAGCAAACACACGCGCGGCGCATCTGTCTTGGAAATTGTCGCCAATTCCCAGGCCAGATTGCAGGCAAAGGTTGACGCACCAACCCCGCCCGACATGCCATGTACCGGCAAAAGGACAGCTTCGCGGTCGCCTTTGGCCTTGAAGCTTGGGGATTTTTGCTGGGGTTGTTCAAAATCAGCGGGGGCGCTTGCCGCAGTCGCAGCAGTAGCCGCCGCCGGGGCAGGGGCCGGTTCTGGTGCCGCACGCAGCCGCGCAATGGCATCATGCAGCGCACCTTCGGGCAGCGGATAGGGCACAAAATCATCGGCCCCCAAGCGCAAAAGTTGGTGAAGGGCGATCGGGCTTACATCATGCGCGATCAGCATCACCTTGATATGCTTGGACTTTGCCAGCTTAATCAGGTCCGTGATCGGCGCCAGATCAACCGTATCCTCTGCATCCACCGCAATCGCTACAAATTCCAGCGTTGCCGCTTCGGGCTGTTCCAAAAACACAGCGGCGTCATCAAAGGACAAATCGCCCCAATTTTCGCCAAGCTCTATTTCCATATCATCAATGAGCAGGTCAAAATTCTGCACATCACGCGAAATGGTGCACGCCACAATGGGCGCAGGATCGGGGTGGAGGTTTGCAACGCTCGTCATTTCTTGTCTTGCCCTTCAAAAGCGGGGTGGCCTTGGGGCAACCTCGCCAAATTGGCAAGACAAACCGCCCAAAACCGAAATCCCCTGCACAGCAACGCGCTGCACAATTGGTCCCATTAGAGGCAAGATGCTGGAGAATGGTGGCGAGATTGGGGCTAAAAAGCCGTTATTCTTGGGTCTTTTTCTGTTTTGTGAACATAGATCGATTTTGGGGAGGATTAAGCGCTATGTCAAAACAAACGCAAAATGGCCGGAAATCCGGCCATTTTGCATTAAGATATATGTGTTATTTGCCTGGATCGGTCTGCGTCGCAATTGCTTTGTTCGATGGGTGCTGGCGCTTGGCCAGATCCAGATACTCGCGGTGTATCACTTCCGCATATTTCCCATTCAGCAAAGCAGGGTGGTTTTTTACAAACCCCGATACCTCGGTGACGGTACGGCGATTTTGCACTTCTGGCTCGGGTGTTTGCACGATAGGGCGGGTTTCGCCAAAGGAAGACATCGCCTCTAGCCGGTTGCGGCTGATGCCTTGGCTGGCGAAATAGCTGACAACCGCCTTGGCGCGGCGCAATCCCAAGGCGTGATTGGCCGCATTCGACCCCACCAGATCGGTGTGGCCATAAACGCGGAACCGCACCTCGGGGAAGGTTTTGATCCAATCAGCTTGCTGGCGCAGAACGGCCACCGCATTACTATCCAACTG
Source organism: uncultured Pseudorhodobacter sp. (assembly GCA_965363575.1). Lineage (GTDB taxonomy): Bacteria > Pseudomonadota > Alphaproteobacteria > Rhodobacterales > Rhodobacteraceae > Pseudorhodobacter. Next base: position 3,240 of record CBDTUV010000267.1, read on the forward strand.
CGAAGAATTAAACGCAAAATTGATGGTCGAAGGCACTTCGCGGGCAAACCGCCCCGCCAGCTCAATGGTGTAATTCCGCTGGCCCGTCTGGGTCAGCGCGTTTTGCATGGTCGCATTGCCGAAATTATTGGTGTTGTCAGCGCCGGTTTCACGGTCAAACTCTGTGCCGCAAGCGGCAAGGCCGAGCAGTGAAACGCTAAAGACTAAAGTTGAAATCCGCATCTGCTTACTCCATCACATAACCGTAGGAGCCGTTGTAATCTTGCCGCGCAACCTCACCAGCAGCCCCTTTAGGGGCGTTTTTACCAGTAACTTTGCCAAACAAGAACAACTCACGCTCGGTGGGCAGTTTTACGCGGTCGGTTGGCAGCGCCAAAGCCTCGCCGCGGGTGGGGGTGACCAAATGCGGCGTCACAATGATCACCAATTCCGATTGCGACCGCTGGTATTCAGAGCTGCGGAACAAAGCGCCGATCACCGGAATATCGCCCAGCCACGGCACCTGACCATTCAGGTTACGAAAATCATCCTGCAACAGGCCTGCAATCGCAAAACTCTCGCCATCGCGCATTTCAACTGTGGTCGAAGTTTCGCGCCGTTTGAAGGCGTTGATGGAGATGCCGTTGGTTTCCACCGTCAGCGTTGTGTCAATCGATGATACAGCCGCGTTCAGCGTCAAGTTGATGATGTCGCCATCCACAACCACGGGCGTAAAGTTCAACTCCACCCCGAACGGCTTGTATTCAACAGAAATTTTGCCATCCTCGGACGACACCGGGATCGGATATTCGCCACCCGCCAGGAACTTTGCCTCTTGGCCTGACAGCGCGGTCAGGTTCGGCTCTGCCAGCGTCCGGACCATGCCTTTGCTTTCCAGCGCCTCCAGCAACACCGCAAATTGCAAGCTGCCTGC
>CBDTUV010000268.1:0-4131 GCA_965363575.1 uncultured Pseudorhodobacter sp.
TGCAGCCCCTGCGGCTGCGGCGCCAAAGGCTGAGGCACCAGTTGCGGCCGCTGCCCCCAGCGCCCCAACCACCACAGCGGCTGCCGCACCAAAAGCGGCCGGCGCACGGGTGTTCGCATCCCCCCTCGCCCGTCGTTTAGCGGCTGAAAAAGGCATCGACCTTGCAGGTATTGCAGGATCAGGTCCGCATGGCCGGATTGTCAAAGCGGATATTGAAGCGGCCAAGCCGGGTGCTGCAGCAGCACCAACCGCTGCCCCAACAGCCGCTGCCTCGGCACCTGCGGCACCAGCCATGGCCACGGGTGCCTCGGCTGAAACCGTTAAAAAGATGTTTGCGGATCGCGAGTATACCGAGGTCGCCTTGGACGGGATGCGCAAAACCATCGCCGCCCGTTTGACCGAAGCCAAACAAACCATTCCGCATTTCTATCTGCGCCGTGACGTGCAGTTGGACGCGCTGATGGCCTTCCGTGCCACGCTGAACAAGCAATTGGAGGCGCGCGGGGTAAAGCTGTCGGTCAATGACTTTATCATCAAGGCCTGCGCCAATGCGCTGCAAACCGTGCCAGATTGCAACGCGGTGTGGGCGGGCGACCGTATCTTGAAGCTGAAGCCATCGGATGTGGCAGTCGCTGTTGCGATTGAAGGCGGGCTGTTTACGCCGGTGCTGCGCGACGCCCATCAAAAGTCGCTTTCGGCCTTGTCGGCCGAGATGAAAGACCTTGCTGGTCGCGCAAAAACCAAAAAGCTGGCCCCGCATGAATATCAAGGCGGCAGCTTTGCGATATCCAACCTTGGGATGATGGGGATCGATAACTTTGACGCCGTCATCAACCCTCCGCACGGGTCGATCCTGGCCGTTGGGGCTGGTGTGAAAAAGCCTGTCGTGAATGCGGCGGGTGAGGTGGTTGTCGCAACGGTTATGTCGATGACCCTGTCTGTCGATCACCGCGTTATTGACGGGGCATTAGGCGCGGCCTTCTTGAAGGCTGTGATTGATAACCTTGAAAACCCGATGGCGATGCTGGCCTAAACTGCAAAACAATCACGAGAAAAGGCCCGGACAGTAAATGTCCGGGCCTTTTCTTTTGTAGTGTCCGTATTCAATTATGGTCTTGAAACACCTGATCCATCGTGATGGACGGTTGATCACAGCCTGCCTCACCCACCACGCGCGCGGGAACGCCTGCAACCGTTTTGCAGCACGGAATATCTTGCAACACAACTGACCCCGCCGCGATGCGCGAACAGCGGCCGACCTTGATATTGCCCAAAACCTTGGCCCCTGCCCCGATCATAACCCCATACCCAATTTTTGGATGGCGGTCGCCGTGTTCCTTGCCCGTTCCGCCCAGTGTTACCGAATGCAGCATCGACACGTTGTCGCCAACCACTGCCGTCTCACCGATAACGATCGAGTGTGCGTGGTCTATCATGATCCCTCGGCCAATCTTTGCCGCCGGGTGGATGTCGACGCCAAACACCTCTGACACCCGCATTTGCACAAAATACGCCAAATCGCGACGCCCTTCGTTCCACAGCCAATGCCCAACGCGATATGCTTGAACTGCTTGAAATCCCTTGAAAAATAACAAGGGTTGCAGATAGCGGCTGCAGGCAGGGTCACGCTCAAACACCGCTGTTATATCGGCGCGCGCGAATTGACCCAAGCCGGGATCTGCCGCAAAAGCCTCATCCGCGATTTCGCGCAAAATCTGCTCGCTCATTTCACCAGATGCGAGTTTCAGCGAAAACCGATAGGCCAAGGTGCGTTCAAAGGACGGATGGTGCAAAACACTGGAATGGATCAGCCCACCCAAAAGCGGTTCGGCCGCAATCGCTTGGACAGACTCCTCACAAATGCGCTGCCAAACCGGGTCGATTTTCGCTACATTCTGTTTACTTTTTTCCATCCATCCGTTCCTTCAGTCATGCACCCCAACTATACGCGCAAAGCGGACTAAAGGTCCACAGCACAGCCGTGACTCACACCCTATGACGCCCGAACTGCGGGCGGCGCGACCGCTTCCACTCCAACAATTCTTGCAAAATAAGCTGCATCGAGGCCAGATAGTCCAGATCGCTGAGGCTCGGCTCAGCCTGTTTTGGCCGAGGGGAAGCAGCCATCATCAAACTGCCATTCCCCCATTGCCTATGCGGCACCCCTGTGCGTTTGCGAAACTTGTCCGCGCTATGGGCATGATACAGCATGGCGCAAACCGCGGCCGCCCTGTCTTGCGGTGCGATCTCTGCCAAAGACCGCGCCGCCGCGATGAGATCGCCATGCAAAACCTGCCGCATCAGGACGATCCTAAAGCGCTAAGGTTGCAAAAACGCCGGCCCCGAACCTATCCGAGATTTGTGCGACAGATATGCTGACACCCGTACCATCCGCCACTTGCCATGCTGATGGATAAGTCCATGTCGGGCCAAAGGTCGCAACTTCGCGCAGCACAGCCCCTCCCGCCTCTATCCGCACCACGTACTGCTCTTGCACCTCGCCCAGCGGCACCTCAAATGACGCCCAATTGTCTCCGTCAATCCGCGTCCGCCGCACCCAAGTTACGGCCAAATCGCCATTCGCCTGCGCTTTTGCTCGCAGATGCACGGGCGAATAGGGGCGCAGTCCGATTCCGTCAAAGGCCTCGACCAGATGCACTACATCAGGGTCGTCTACCCCACGCGCCGCCGCCCCAATCCGGTAGTGGCGCGCCAGCCCGCGTGCCGATTGCGCCAGCTCTATCTGCGGCAAGGCGCCGTCCAACAGCACCACAAAACTACCATCAGGCCAGATCGAAGGCATGATCCCATTGCTGCCCGCCTGCCCCCGCAAACGCCGCGAAATGTCATAGACCCCCGGTTCCACAAGGTTAGCCTCGGCAAATTGAAACACCTCCCAGTTTGCGGCACTTCCGTCGCCAATGGCCATCACATTGGCCCCGTTCAAAACACTGGTCGGATCGGCCGACGACAAGGCTCCCGTGCTCAGTTTTACACGCAACGCAGCACCCCTATCCCACTGGCCCGCAGGGGCTGCGGCCAAGGCAGATTGGGTCACCCCAATGGTCGCCGGACGAGACACCAATCGGTTCAGCGCATAGCCTGCATCTTGAACAGCACTCCAAACCGCAACCGATTGTGGCCAAGGCCGGGCGGTCACAGCAATATGCGGCGCGTGGTCAACCTCATCCCCGGTAAGCAGAGGTAGATCCAGAAAGGCTGGAAAAACTGGTGCTGACGGCACCGTCAATGTCGGCTGCCTGCGGCTTTCGACGGCATCAGACGCGCTATACACTGATCGTTCAATCCGCACAGCCTCAACACTTGCGGCCTCAGTTTGTTCAATGCGGTCAATGCGGTAGGCCAACCCGTCCAGATCGACGACATCCCCCGCACCCAAACGCGCCAAAGACCGGGGCAAGGTAAACCGTGCCGTATCCCGCGCAACCCGCGCTTCAGCCAGCCACCGTTCGGCAATGCAGCGGCCTTCAGCATCGGTCAGCACCAGTGCAAGGTCACTCTGTGATACGCCAAAGCTTTCCTCATCTGGAAAAATCGCCTCCACTTGGCGCACCGCAAAATCCGCCTCGGCCTCCACGAAATTAATATGCACCCGTCCTGCGGTTTCCGCTTCTGGCGCGCGCGTAGTCTCCAAGGTGCCGTCCTGACCGTCCGTTTCCACAAGCTGCTCTTTGGCAACCACATTGGGTTTTTGAAAGCCCCTCATTTGAAAGATCAACCACCCGCCACGTTCAATCGCCTCAAACCCGTAGGCAAGCATCAAGGGCTGCAACGCTGCGCGTGCCGTGCCGATTCCCAAAGGGGAGTAGCCGCGCACAACGCCGTAAAGGCCCGAAACATCAAAATGCGCAATGCCGGATCGTTCGCAAATTTCGGCCACCACACTCGACAAAGGTTGGTTCGCGCTGCGCCCGGTCAACCAATGGCCCCGCGCATAGTTTTCCCCATCCGACCAAACCGCCAAATTATTAGGGAACTGCGGAAAGGGGCGCGCATCCCAGGCCCACACATGCGCACGGTCCATATCCAGCATCGACGCGCCGTAAAGAGTTGAGACAGGATTATTGTCAGGGTTATCCCAAGTCAGCGCCATCGCCCGCAGATATTGCA
>CBDTUV010000269.1:0-4128 GCA_965363575.1 uncultured Pseudorhodobacter sp.
CATTTACCGGCGAACTGACGCCGGCACAAATCTGCGCAATCAACGCAGGGTCCACCAATCCCGGCACAAAAAACCCGTCCGCCCCGGCAGCGGCATAGGCCTGCCCGCGCGCAATCGCCTCCGGCACCAAACCCGCATGGCGCAGCGCATCCGGCTCTTTCAAAAACACATCCGTCCGCGCGTTGATAAACATCCCCGCACCGCCTTGCTTGGCCGCCGCAATCCGCAAGGCCTGCAACTCAATACTGTGCAACCCAACCCCGCCCACAATCTGATCCTCAAAGTTAATCCCAACAGCCCCCACCGCGGCAATCTGCGCGACAGTCTTGGCGACAGCGCTTGGGTCCACCGCATAACCGCCTTCAAAATCCACGCTCACCGGCAGGTCAACACTGTCCACAATCCGCCCGGCAATTTGCGCCAGCATCGCCAGCGGTATCACCTCGCCGTCACCATACCCCTGCGCCGCCGCAACTGACCAACTGCCCGTAGCCAGCGCCAAAGCCCCCGCATCGGCAACTGCTTTGGCGCTGCCCGCATCCCAGATATTATAAAGCACCAATGGCTTGCCCGGCTGGTGCAGCGCCCGAAACTGTTTTGCCTTGTCCTGCATGTCTATCCCCTTCGCGTTAACGACTGTACTGCCGCGCATTTTCAATGAATCGCTGCTTGCGCCACACCCCACCACCATAGCCGGTCAAGGCTCCATCCGCACCTAAAACCCGGTGGCACGGGGTCGCCAGCGCAGTTTGAACAGCACAACCACCTTATAGTCCCGCCGCCCAATTCAATGCCGCCGCTTTTCGGTCGTTGATGTGAATTTGCAAGGGGCCGGCGCGATTTTATGTGCCACGGGAAAAGAGGTTAAGCGTTCCTTGCAGCCCAAACCGGGCGCATCCTGAACCGCATTCCACAGGCTTCGTACGCATTAAGAATTGGTAAACAAAATTTATTAAACCGTTGCTTTTAAAAAGAAAACCCGAAAAATCGCGCGCGATTCTTCGGGTTGTTTTCGCGGTTTTCAAAAGGTGGGGTTAGGAAAACACCTTCGTCAACGCCTTATCCATCGCATGGGTGATCTGATCAATATCATCCGCCGTGGCAATCAAAGCAGGCGACAGGCAAAGCGTGTTATTCATGCCCGTCAGGCTCCGCGTTGTCATGCCAATCAAAATCCCTTGGGCCGCACAATCAGCGACCACCGCGGCGACTTTCTTTTCCTCAACCGGTTCTTTTGTGTCCCGATCCGTCACCAGCTCGGCCCCACAGAAAAGCCCCTTGCCCCGCACGTCTCCAATCACCCGATGCTTGTCCATCAGATTGTGAAGGTTCCCCATCAGGCGCTTTTCCATCCGCAGCGTGTTGCCCAGCAGGTCTTCATCTTCCAAGATCCGCAAGTTCTCCAACGCGGCCGCCGGCCCTGAAGTACAGCCCCCAAAGGTGGAGATATCGCGGAAATAGCTCAGATGATCGTTCGGATCGTCCTTGAACTGATCAAACACAGCCTCAGTGGTCACCATGCAAGAAATCGCCGCATAACCCGAGGCCACACCCTTTGCCAAGGTCACGAAGTCCGGTTTGATGCCATAGTTCTGATAGCCAAACCATGTTCCCGTACGCCCCATGCCGCAGACGACCTCATCGATATGCAGCAGAATGTTGTACTTCTGGCAAATCTCTTGCACCCGCTCCCAATAACCAACCGGGGGCGGAATAACACCGCCACCTGCGGTCATCGGCTCTAGGCACAGCCCGCCAATCGTATCCGGCCCCTCGCGAAGGATCACCTCTTCAATCGCATCCGCCGCGCGCTCGCCATAGTTTTCCACATCCCACTGCTTGCGATATTCCATGCAATGCGGCACTTCGACAAAGCCCGGCACAAACGGCCCGTAATGGGCATTGCGTTCAAACTGCCCCCCTGCCGACATCGTGGCAATGGTCGAGCCGTGGTAGTCGCGATTGCGGTACAAAATCTTGTATTTCTTGCCGCCATGATGCCGCGCCGAAATTTGGCGGATCATCTTGAACGCCTTTTCATTCGCTTCGGACCCCGAGGTGGCATAGTAAACCCGGCTCATCCCTGGCATTTTTTCGATCAAACGCTTGGCAAACACAGCACTCGGAACGGTCCCGGTAGCACCACCATAAAAGTTCATCTTTAGAACTTGATCATAGATCGCCTTGGCGATGCTTTCCCGCCCATACCCTACGTTCACCGTCCACACGCCGCCCGACACGGCGTCGATATGCTCTTTGCCCTTGGCATCCCATACCCGCAGGCCCTTGCCTTCCACGATGATACGGGGATCAATCGTCTCAAACGGTTTGTGCTGCACCAAATGGTGCCACATGTGGGCGCGGTCAGCCTCAATCACGCCAGACATATCGTTGCTATGGTTCATGGTTTCCATGGTTGCACCTTTTGCGAAATCCAGCCGTGGCAGCGCCACGCGGACGGGAATGTATTGCCAAAGTATTTGCGTTATAATCGCGCTTTGCCAAGCCTTGACGTAGGGCCAGACTGACCGCTTGTTTAAGGCCAGATTTTATAAGATAAGCCGGTCGTCCAACCGCTGGACAAAAGACCGGATCGTGGCAAAAGCCCGATTTAGCGCGCGACCCTTTGCATCCTTCAACTCTGCCTCACGCAAGCCCACATCAAATTGGCGGTATCAATAGAATACTTACTTCAAGTAATTGACATACAACAACAAAGTTTTCTCTTCGGGCGTCTATGCCACACAAAATGCCAATGCGCATTCCGGAACGTCAAATTCAGTCGCCTGTACCCCGCCCCGCAATTTTTATGAATGGCGACACTATTTGGCGATCATCCAAAGCAAACCACCAGTTGCGGAGCAAGGCGTTTTCGTAAACCCGTCCCTGCATTTTGGCGATTTGGGATTGGAGCGCCCACAGCAGACGATTCAGATTGTATCTTCTGGCCGCGCCTTTTCTAATGCGAGGCCTACCGCTGTTGCCCAATTCGGGTTTAGCCATTCTCGCACGTGAGCCCAGCCACATCTCCATTTGGCGTGGAACTATAACGCAGCGCCTTTGTGACTTCGGGTCACATGCGCGGACCATTTTCTTTCATGCGCGCTGATCGAAACTAGCGGCAAGATAAAAACATCAGTCACAACTGCTATATCTAATTTTGCGAAGCTTTGGTGGATTTGCAGGTGCGGAACCGCACGCCAAAAGTAATCTAGCCCTACCCACTCACATCCCCTCACGACCTTGGGAGCAGTTGGCGTGCGGTAAAGCTGTGATGTTGCGGGGGTCGGATGCACCGAGACAACGCGTCTACACCAATTCTATTAGGTTGCCCGTGGCTGATGCCGCCCGTATCCTCCTTCTGTTGGCATCTCATTTAGAGATTGATGGTCAAATGAAAGGGGTTTTGTACATGTCCGGAGTAAAAGGAAAAATTGCCTTGGTTACGGGGGCGGGCAGCGCGGATGGCATCGGCTTTGCCACTGCACGCCTATTGCTTGCGGCAGGGGCCAAGGTCGCCATCACCTCGACAACAGACCGGATACATGACCGGTTGGCCGAGATTGGCGGCACGGGCGAAGCTAGTTTTGCGATGCCCGCTGACCTGACGAAGTCCGATCACGTTGCGGCCCTTGTAAAAGCCATCAATGCCCGGTTTGGAACCATTGATATTCTTGTGAACAACGCTGGGATGACACAAGTCGGCGGTGATATTAAGGCGGGCGTCCTGCAAGACATGACAGAGGCAGGCTGGGATTATGGCATAGATATCAACCTGAAAACCGCGTTCTTGATGACGCGTGCGGTGCTACCTGACATGGTGGCGAAAGGCTATGGTCGGATCGTACAAATGTCATCTGTCACAGGCCCGGTGGTCGGAATTGCGGGCAGTTCGGTCTATGCCGCCGCCAAAGCTGGAATGCTTGGCATGACCCGTGCTCTTGCCATAGAGGCAGGGCGGCACAACATCACCGTTAACTGCATCGGGCCTGGCTGGATTGAAACGGGCTCCAGTTCAGCGGCCGAAGTTATTGCAGGCCGCCATACACCAGCCGGACGCCCCGGTACGCCAGAAGAAATCGGTCATGTCGCGGTGTTCCTTGCCAGTGAGGAGGCAAGCTATGTCAA
>CBDTUV010000270.1:0-4090 GCA_965363575.1 uncultured Pseudorhodobacter sp.
GTTTCCCAGTCGATCCAGCGCCTCAAGCAGTTTGATGAGCTGATGGCCAATGGCGCCGAAGGCCTTACGAAAAAAGAGCGTCTGAACATGGAACGCGAGCAGGGCAAGCTTCAGGCGTCCTTGGGCGGGATCCGTGAAATGGGCGGCGTGCCTGACCTGATCTTTATCATTGATGTTGGCAAAGAAGACCTCGCCATTCTGGAAGCCAAGAAATTGGGTATTCCGGTTGTGGCCGTGGTTGATACCAACTGCTCGCCCAAGGGCGTTGACTATGTGATCCCAGGCAATGATGACGCAGCCCGTGCGATTGCTTTGTACTGCGACCTGATTTCGCGCGCCGCTTTGGACGGTATGTCCGCCCAGATGGGTGCCGCAGGGATCGACCTTGGTGCCTTGGAAGATGCGCCAGAAGAAGAAGCAGTCGCAGTTGCAGAGCCCGCCGCAGAAACTGCCGCAGAAACTGCCGCTGAGCCCGCAGCAGAGCCCGCCGCTAAGGCCTGAGGCCTGTTGCCCTAACATTACCCGGTGGGGGCACGCCCCGCCGGGATTTTGCTTGATATGAGGAGAGCCAAGATGGCGATCACCGCACAAATGGTGAAAGAACTGCGCGAAATGTCTGGCGCAGGGATGATGGATGCGAAAAAAGCGTTGACCGAGGTTGATGGCAACATGGAAGCCGCGATCGACTGGTTGCGCACCAAGGGCCTTGCAAAGGCCGCTAAAAAAGCTGACCGCATTGCAGCCGAAGGCTTGGTTGGCGTTGCCGTTTCGGGTGGCCGGGGTGTTGCTGTCGAAGTGAACTCGGAAACCGATTTCGTCGCCAAGAACGCAGATTTCCAAAAGCTGGTTGCGGGTATCACCGAAGCAGCGCTTGGCGTGGCAACGGTTGAAGAGCTGGCTGCGGCGAAAATTGCTGGCAAGTCGGTTGAAGACACCGTGACGACTGCAACATCGGTTATCGGCGAAAAAATCTCGTTGCGCCGCATGGCTGTGATTGAGGGTGATGCGGTTGCGGCTTACGTTCACAACGCGGCGGCCGATGGCATGGGCAAAATCGGTGTGTTGGTTGCTGTCAAAGGCACAGACAACGGGATTGCAAAGCAGATTGCGATGCACATTGCAGCGTTCAACCCAGCCTCGCTTTCGGAAAAAGATCTGGACCCGGCACTGGTTGAGCGTGAAAAGAACGTTTTGACCGAGCAAGCGCGCGAATCTGGCAAGCCAGACGCCGTGATCGAAAAGATGATCGTGGGCCGCATGGCGAAGTACATGGAAGAAGTGACCTTGCTGGGCCAAAAGTTCGCGATGAACCCAGAGATCACCGTGGCACAGGCTGCCAAGGATGCCGGCGTCGAAGTCATCGCTTTCGTGCGTGTGGCGGTTGGCGAAGGTATTGAGAAAAAAGAAGAAGACTTTGCTGCCGAAGTAGCAAAGACTTTGGCTGGCTAAGGCGCTTTGCGGCTGTTTTTAACAGTCGTTTCTTAGTTTTAATTAAAAAAATGGCCCGGATCACTCCGGGCCGTTTTTCTTCGTCCTTGTCCGGAACCTAAACCGGCTAGTGTGTTACATGTGGATTGACCGAAATTGCGATCTAGTGCCACGCGAACCTGCCCCGATGGCGAAATGCCACATCGTCCGAGAACACCCTAAGCATACCGCATTCCCTTACGTAAATCCATCACGTAACACCAAAACTGACTAAAAAGACAGGTTTCGATACTGGTTGATTAGGCGCCGCGCACCCGGTCAAGGCGGCAGGCCGCTAGAGTTTTTGCTGCCAACTCGGGGGCCAAACGCGCCATTGCGTCAAATTGGGTTAAAAACACCTCACCTGTCAGCTCAGCCATAAAATGACTGCGGCGCAGGCGGTCCATTACCGGGCCTTTCACCTCAGACAGATGCAAGGTGACGTTCGACGCCTTGAGCATCTGGTTAATCGCCTCAAGGCTTTCCAACGCCGAACTGTCCACCTCATTCACCGCCGGGAACATGAGGATCAAATGGCGGATGCCGGTGTTTGCGGCGATTTTATCTTGCACGAAATCCTCAAGAAACCGCGCATTGGGGAAATACAGGCTTTCATCCACCCGCACCGTCAGCACATCGGGCGCTGTGACAACTTCATGGCGGTCGACGTTGCGAAAATGCTCGGTCCCTGGGACTTGGCCCACAATCGCCACATGCGGGCGCGACGTTCGGTAAAGGTGCAAGAACAGCGATAACGCCACACCCGCCAGAATGCCCGGTTCCACGCCCATCGCCAATGTGACAAGGATTGTCGCAATCATGGCCGCGCCGTCCGTGCGACTATAGGCCCATGTGCGGCGAACAGCCCCCAGATCGACCAAAGTCAGCACGGCAAGGATGATGGTCGCAGCCAGCGTGGCCTTGGGCAAAAAGAACAGGGCAGGGGTCAGAAAGACCGTCGCCAATGCCATGCCGACTGCGGTAAATGCGCCCGCTGCAGGGGTTTGCGCGCCGGCATCAAAATTCACAACCGACCGCGAAAACCCGCCCGTCACCGGAAACCCGCCCGACATGGCCGAGCCTACGTTACAAGCCCCAAGGGCGATAAGCTCTTGGTTCGGGTCAATCCGCTGGCGGCGCTTGGCAGCCAAGGTTTGCGCCACCGAAATGGTTTCCACATATCCCACGATCGCAATCAACAGCGCAGGCACCGCGATTTGCGCCCAAAGATCTAGATCAAACGGGGGCAGGGTTGGAACAGGCAGCCCTTGCGGCACCGTGCCTACGACTGACACGCCCTGCGCATCAAGGCCGAACAAATAGGTTACAAAGGTCGTGACAAACACTGCTGCCACCGGGGCTGCGCGGGTTAGAATGGTGGCCATGTTGGGGCCAACGTTGCGCGCCAAAAGCCATGATTTCATATGCTTGCGCGACCAGAACAAAAACCCCACAGCCGCCGTACCAAGAAGCAGCGTGAACAGGTTCAGATCGGGCAGGTTGATGAAAATCTGGTGCAAAAGCTCGGTCAGGGTTTCGCCCTTGGCCTTGATGCCCAGCAAATGCGGAATCTGGCCCGCAGCGATGATCAGGCCAGACGCGGTAATAAAGCCTGAAATCACCGGATGGCTTAGAAAATTCGCGATAAACCCAAGCCGCAAGACCCCCATCCCAAGCAGCATCAGCCCCGACAAAAAGGCCAATGCAATGGCCGCACCATAGTATTCGGGCGTGCCTTGGGCCGCAAGTTTGCCCACCGCAGCCGCCGTCATCAAGGATGCCACCGCCACTGGCCCCACAGCCAACGTGCGCGAGGTGCCAAAAATGCCGTAAATCACCAATGGCAAGATAGAGGCGTAAAGCCCGACCTGCGCGGGCAATCCGGCCAGCAGCGCATAGGCCAGCGACTGTGGTATCAGCATAATCGTCACGATCAACGCGGCCACAAGGTCGCTGGTCAGCGTGTCGCGCGAATAGCCGCGCGACCAAGTCAGAATGGGGAAATAGCGACGCAAAGGACGGCTCCAGCAAATATTAGTTTGCGCCTATTTATAGAATAACAAACATATTACAAGAATTGAATGTATTGAGTAAATTCTTTTGGGGCAGGAGTCACAGCGCTATATCGTAGGTCGCCCACTTGGTTTTCACCGCCAAACGGTCATAAACCGCCCGCGCGCGGTAATTATCCTCGGCAGTGATCCAGCGTAGAACCGTCCAACCTTGGGCCACGCCATAATCACGCACAGCTTGGATCAGGTGATCCGCCACGCTGTGACCACGACCTGCGGGGGCGACAAACAGATCATCCAAAAACCCACCAGTCGAGGCTGACAATGGCCGGGCAAAGGGACGGAAATGCGCAAGCCCCAGCAGCGCGCCCGTGGCATCTTGTGCAACCAAACCGTGGACCGGTGTGGCGGCATCCATCAGCCATGACCACACCGTGTCGCGCATCGCTGGCGTCTGGACGACCTTGTAAAACTCCGCATAGCCTTGGTAAAGCAAATCCCAAGCAGCGCGGTCTTGGGGCGTGGGCGAGCGGATTGTGGGGGTCATGCTGCGGCCTTTCCAAATGGTGCGATGTGGCGACTAGATGGCTGTTTGGGGCCAAATACAAGGG
>CBDTUV010000271.1:0-4088 GCA_965363575.1 uncultured Pseudorhodobacter sp.
TTAGAGGCGGGCGACCGCGTGGTGTTGCGCACGCCGATGTCCGAGGTGCTGGCGCTGCAAAGCAGCAAGGACTTGCGGCAGGTCGACAAGCTGTCATCGGTGCAAACCGAGACGGTTGAGGTGCTGATTACACCCGGTTGTCAAATGGTCGGGCGGTCCTTGGGGGCGCTGCGGTTGCGGCGGCGGTACGGGGTTTATACGCTGGCCGTGCACCGCCGAAACCAGAATATCGGGCGGCAGTTGGACGATTTGATCGTGCAGGTCGGCGATACTTTGCTGTTGGAAGGGGCCTCGGCCGATATTCAGCGACTTGCGTTGGATATGGATCTTGTTGATATCGCGCAGCCGTCGGATCGCGCCTATCGCCGCCGCCATGCGCCGATTGTGCTGGGGGTGCTGGCCGGCGTGGTAGGCCTGTCTGCGTTGGAATTGGCGCCGATTGTGATTTTGGCGCTGATCGGGGTTGCGATTGTGCTGGTCACGCGCTGCATTGATGCGGATGAGGCGTTTGGATTCATTGAGGGCCGCTTGCTGGCCTTGATCTTTGCGATGTTAGCGGTGGGCTTGGGGTTGGACCATTCGGGTGCTGTCAAGTTGATGGTGGATGCGATTTCGCCGTTTATGCTGGATTTGCCGCCATTTGTTTTGGTGTTTGCGGTTTACGGTTTGGCCTCGGTGCTGACAGAAATGGTGTCAAACAACGCTGTTGCGGTGATTTTGACGCCGATTGCGATTGGGCTTGGCACGTCACTTGGGGTCGACCCGCGGCCTTTGGTGGTGGCGGTGATGTTTGGCGCCTCGGCCAGTTTTTCGACACCCATCGGGTATCAGACCAACACGCTGGTTTACGGGCCGGGCGGGTATAGGTTCACCGACTTTTTGCGCATTGGGGTGCCGTTAAACATTTTGATGATGGTGGTGATGAGCACGATGATCCCATGGTTCTTTCCGTTCTGACCCAAGCCCCGCTTTTGCAGGCGGGGTTGCGGATACGGGCTGCGCTTGTGTATAGGGCAATCACACAGAGTTCAGATTTCGGAGACCGGGTTCATGGCAGGCCATTCCAAATGGGCGAATATCCAGCACCGCAAGGGCAAGCAGGATAAGTTACGCTCAAAAATGTTTTCCAAGCTGTCCAAGGAAATTACTGTGGCAGCCAAGATGGGTGAGCCTGACCCCGACAAGAACCCACGCTTGCGGCTTGCCGTAAAGGCCGCGAAATCGCTGTCGATGCCCAAGGATGTGATTGATCGCGCGATCAAGAAATCGCAGTCTGGTGATGCGGCGGATTATACGGAAATTCGCTATGAAGGCTACGGCGCGAACGGGATTGCGATTATCGTTGAGGCGATGACCGACAACCTGAACCGCACCGCCAGCAATGTGCGCAGCTATTTCACCAAAAGCGGCGGGAACATGGGGCAGACCGGGTCGGTCAGCCACGGGTTTGACCGGGTGGGTGAGATTTCCTATGCGGTTGAGGCGGGCGATGCCGATACGGTCATGATGGCCGCGTTGGAGGCGGGCGCCGATGATGTGGTTTCCGACGATGATGGCCATTGGATTTACTGCGCGATGGAGCAGTTGAACGATGTGTCGGATGCGCTGGAAAAGGCGTTGGGCGAAAGCTTGGAATCCAAGCTGATCTGGAAGCCTCAGGTTTTGACCGAGGTTGATCTGGAAACTGCGCAGAAATTGATGAAACTGATCGACTTGTTGGAAGAAGATGATGATGTCCAAGATGTGACGCATAATTTTGACATCCCTGAGGATGTTGCGGCGCAGCTTTAAGCGAGTTGTTTTGTAGATTTTGGCCCCCGGTTTTGCGACCGGGGGCTTTTCCGTAGGGTCAGACGTCTGGTTTTCGCAGGTGTTGGGCAAAGGCCACGATCAGCAAGGCGAGTGCTGCTAGGGTCAGAAGGGCCAATCGCAACGATGACGCTTGGGCGATGAAGCCGATTACGGGTGGGCCAAGCAATAGCCCGCCATAGCCCAAGGTTGCGACTGAAGCGATAGCGCGGCCGGGGCTGATCGTAGGGTCGGCAGCTGCCCGCGAAAAGGCGAGCGGGAACAGGACGGCATAACCAATCCCCATCAGGCCAAAGCCAACCAGTGCCATGCCGAGGTTTTGGGCGGCTACCACCGTCAGCACCCCGATCAGCGCGATCACGCCAGAACTGCGGGCGGTTTTGACCGCGCCAAAACGGAGGATCACCGGATCGGCAGCCAAGCGCATGGCAAAGATGGCGATGGAAAAAGCTGAATACCCCAAGGTGGCCTGCGCCTCGGTAGCACCTAGGCTGCTGTTGAGGAATACTGCGCCCCAATCGGCCACCGCCCCTTCGCCCATGGCCGAGGCAAAGGCGATCAGGCCGACAAAGACCAGCGCGCCCTTGGGAAAGGCAAACAGGCTGCCGGGTTGGGCCGCGCTGCGTGGTGACGCCCAAGGGGCCGAGGCGACGGCGAGGGTCAGAATTCCAAGCGCGAGGCTGAGGGCTGCGAAATGCAAAGGCACGCCGATGCCGGATTTTATGGCGACATAGCCAAGCGCTGCGGCACCGCCTGCACCAAGGCTGAACATGGCATGGAAAGAGGCCATGATGGGCTTGCCTGCGGCCTTTTCCACCTCGGCGGCCCAGACGTTCATCGACACATCCATCGCGCCATGCGCCATGCCAAACAGAAACAAGGCCAGTGCCAGCAAGGCAATATTTGGGGCTAGCCCCAGCAAGATGAGGGCCGCGCAATAGGCGACCGCGATGGCGCGTGTGACCGGCGCTGCGCCAAAGCTGTCAACCATGCGTCCCGCAAGCGGGAAGGACACAATAGCGCCGGCGGCGAGGCATAAAAGGAGTAGGCCGAGCAGGTTAGGGGTCAGGTCATGGGTGCCCGCGATGGCCGGGATGCGAGAGGCCCAGATGCCCAAAAGCGCGCCGTTCAGGATGAACATGGCAACGACGGCCAATCTGGGGGTGTTGATAGGCATGATGATCCTTTGGGTTTGGGCTGCAGGTTTCATGCCGTGGGGTGTGGGTCAAGTACAGTCACGCTTTGTGACAGTCGTGGGCGGCGGGGTTTGGGTGAACTTGGTTTTATAAAAGGTGTTCTGTGCTGGCGGCTTTGATCGCGCGGGTCAAGGGGGCGATGGCCTGCGATGTCAGCCGGGCAAATTGCCAGTACAGCGGCACATCAAGCGGGGTGTTTGGCGCAATTTCAACCAGCGTTCCGGCGGCAATGTGGTGGGCGACCAGCGGTTCGGGGTTCATACCCCAGCCAAGGCCCAGCAAGGCAGCCTCAACAAAGCCTTGGGTTGACGCGATGCGGTGGGTGGGAAAGGCAAAGGCGGCCCCCGTGCCAAGGTGTGCGGCGATCCAATCGCGCTGCAAACGGTCCTTATTGGAAAAGGTCAGCGCGGGGGCACGCGAAAGTGCGGCGCTGGTCACCCCATCTGGCAACCAACGCGCAACAAAGCCGGGCGAGGCCGTGGCACGGTAGCGAAACGCGCCCAAAGGCACAGTATCGCAGCCTTGAAGCGGGCCGGGGTGGCCGGTGATGGCGCCCACCACCTCGCCCCGGCGCAGCCAGTCTTGGCTGTGGTCTTGGTCATCAATCACCAGATCGAACAGCATGTTTTCGGTGCTGGCCAGTGCGGGCAGCACCCATGTGGCCAAGCTGTCGGCATTGACTGCAAGGCGGATGGTGGTCGGCGCTGGCCCTTGTGGCAAATCGGCGGCAAGGCTGGATTCAAGCAGCATCACATCTTCATAGTGTCGGATCAGGCGCAGGCCGGGATCGGTGGCGGTGCAAGGCTGACCCCGGCGGATCAGCAGCGTGCCCATCCGATCCTCTAACGCCTTGAGCCGTTGGGAAATGGCCGACGGGGTGACGGCAAGGGCCGTGGCCGCAAGGTCGAACGAGCCACGGCGGTGGATCGCGGTAAGGGCGGCGAGTTGGGGGTAGTCCAACATTAGCTGTACTTATCTGGTTTTATAAAGATTAATTTGATTGGACGTACTGGGCTGGGCTAAGTCAAGCGCTATGCAACAGGAGCGTGACATGGTGGGACTTGGGGATTTAGCGGAATTGCT